>NZ_JBHYXD010000179.1:0-7541 GCF_042751995.1 Streptomyces sp. NPDC059371
TCACCCCGGCTGGGAGATCGTGCTGAAGATTTGATTGCCGCATCAGCGGCGGAGGTGCCGTCCCGGAACCAGACCGGCTCCGTGACAACTCGAAGGACTTTACTCATCCGGCAGGGCACTGTCAACATCCGCCTGTCAAGATCTTTTGACCTCGGCTGGGCCCAGACAGCGACTGGTCCAACCAGGCTCCCAGCATGTCTGGTCCGACGTTGGTGATCGAGTGGGCGCAGCCACCGCCCCCAGTGAGGCTGCGGGCGTTCCGCGCGTTGATGGTGAAGCTCTCCTCCCACTCCGATGAGCGGCGACCCAGGTTCTATGACGTCAACGTGCCCGCCGAGCGGGTGGTGCTCGACCACTTGCTGGAGGTCCTGCCGGCCAAGCCGGGATCCCTGGCCGGTTCCGAAGCTCTCGACCAGGCCCGCCGCGTGGGCACCTTCCCTCCCGCTCACGAGGCGTTCTGGTTCGCGGCCAAGCACGCCCTCGGCGAGAGCGACGGCACGAAGGCGCTGGTGCACGTCCTGCTGCTGCACCGGCGCCTGCAACATCGCGACGTTGTCACCGGCATCCAGGCTGCCCTCGCGGCCCGGGGCCTGCACCGCGGATGTCGGCGCGCTCGAAGCGCGAAAGGCTGCCGAGACCCAGAGCCAGCCCCCGATGGTCACGGTCCCGCTGCCCGAGCCGGTGGTCCCGCCGGAGCAACCGCTGCCCAGCTTGACCGAACGCCGAACCGCCCGCCTGCCACCCGACCAGCGTCCCCTTCCAGCGCTTGAG
Organism: Streptomyces sp. NPDC059371; assembly: GCF_042751995.1. NCBI lineage: Bacteria > Bacillati > Actinomycetota > Actinomycetes > Kitasatosporales > Streptomycetaceae > Streptomyces > Streptomyces sp. NPDC059371. The sequence continues at coordinate 772 of NZ_JBHYXD010000179.1, forward strand.
CGCTGGGACCAGCTCCTGCACCAGCGACCCGGAAGGGACCCTCGATGACCGGCCCACAGCACACCCTGACCGAGCCTGCCTCCGACGCTGCCATCGACACCGCCTGCCGCGTCCTGCGGTTGCCGACCATGCGGGCCCAGTTCGCGGACACCGTCTCCCGCGCCGAGCGTGAGCGCTTGTCCTACCGCGGCTTCTCGCGGAATTGCTGATGGCCGAGTGCGAGGACCGCGACCGACGTCGCGGTGAGCGACGGATCCGCGCGCCTGGCTTTCCGCGTTCGAAGCGGCTGCCCGACTTCGACTACTCGGCCAACCCCAACGTCATGCCCGCTTTGGTCAACAACCTCGCCTCGCCACCTGCGAGTGGGTCAAGAAGGGGGAGCCGCTCTGCCTGAACGGCGGCTCCGGCACCGGCAAGACCCATCTGCTGATCGGGTTTGGTTCCGCCGCGGCGATGGCTGACTTCCGGGTTCGCTACGCACTCGCCGCCCGCCTGGTCAACGAGCTCGTCGCCGCAGCCGACGAGAAACAGCTGACCAAGGCGATCGCTCGCTACAGCCCGCGTCGATCTGCTTTGCATTGATGAGCTGGGCTATCTCGAGCTGGACCGCCGCGGGGCCGAGATGTTGTTCCAGGTTCTGACGGAGAGGGAACAGCAGAACGGTGTTGCGATCGCTTCGAATGAATCGTTCGGGGGCTGGACCAAGACCTTCACCGACCCCCGGCTCTGCGCGGCGATCGTCGACCGACTGACCTTCAGCGGCACGATCATCGAGACCGGGACCGAGTCCTACCGACTCACCCAGACAAAAGCCAAGCAGCAGCGAGGCCAGCGAAGAATCGTCTGGAGATCACCACGGTCCCTGGCAGGCTGGAGGCGTGACACCCCTCGATGATCAAGACCTGAGCACGGCGATTCAGAATGCCGGCTCACCGACCTGGTCTCTCCGCGTCGCGGCCGGGCGGCAACTCGCCGTCTCGGACAAGATCGAGGAAGTTGCGGACGTCATCCATCGTCTCCTGTTGGACGAGCAGGACACCGGCGTCATCCAGGAGACTGCCGAAACCCTGCTCGCGCGCAACGACACCATCGGCCTGCGCTTTGTCCTGCTGGCCTACAGTCGCGCTGCCACCAACGATGCGGTGGATCAACTCGGTGCTGCCCTGGACTGCAACCCTGAATGGATGACGACCGAAGGCGCGGACCAGCTGATCAAGCAGTACCGCGAACTGGCAACGGACCAGGACGCCGGCGTCCGCGACGAAGCCCAACAGATCCTGGCGCGGTTACGGCCGCGCGAGGAATGGGCACGAGGCTCAGCCCAGGCCGACTCCTGATTCTCGTTGATCAAAATTGTTCCCCAGTCCGCCGGCTGAGGTGTTCGAGGAACTCCTGCAGACTGGCTGCGGCCACCTCGAAGTCGTCGAACCATGAGGCCGCGGTCGATCTCCAGATCCGTCCGCTGTCCCCGATCGCAAACAGATGACCTCCGCCGTCGCTGGCGAACACCAGCGCTATCGGTTCATCGTCGATTGCTGGCGGGCCGTACTCCCGGAAGTGCCCTGCGACCGTTACGGGCGAGTGGATGAAGTAGCCGTTGTCGACATCGGGCAGTGACGCCTCGCTGATCACCCAGTAGAGCGTGGTCAGATCGGAGGGGATCGGCGTCAGGTCCACCAGTGCGCCCGTCGCCCGGTGACTTTCGTCCGTTGCGAGGGAGACGGCGTTCTGGCCTGGCGGGAAGCCGTGCGTCGCGGTGAACGACTCCATCAACTTCGTGAGTGCTACGTCGGCGCGCTCCCACCACGCTCGGAGCCACTCCGACTCAAGCCGCTCACCAGGCATGTTTCCCTCCAACACGCATGGGCCCTGCCCGCCATAAGCAGGGAAGAACATATCGGAAGGACCCGGCCTGGAAGGAGTGCGGACAGACCGGCACCTCCCGGTCTCATCGGCTCGACCCATCGTCGACTGGGGCCACGCGAGACCGGAAGCCGAGGCCGCCTCAACCCGGCACGCTGGCCCACCTGGAACCGTAAAAGTGGGGCCAGTTCAGACCGTTACCGCCAGCCAAAGCCGAGCTGCTCGACGGAATAGCGCCAGTCGTCGCCAGGCTGTGATCGAGCAGGGCGGGCCGCCTCACCAGGTATGGATCTCGCTGCACGGTGCCACTGACGTACTGCCCTTGCTGGTCAATGCCTGCTCACCAGCGTGTGTCGCGGTGCTGCCTGATGCTGCCTGATGCTGCCTGATGCTGCTCAGGGCTACATTCCTGCACCGCACCTGGACGGCCGAATCGACCAGCCGGCATCGGACTGAGACTGACCACCCGATGACTGGGTCGAGCAACACCGACCGCCCGCACCCTCCGGCGCGAGACCGACTGCAAAGCCTCCTGCGGGCAATGCACGGCACAGCCAGCCGTTCCGGCTCTCGACAGGTCAAGGCAAGTGTTGGCGCGTCTCTGTCCAGGCGAGGAGCTGGTCCCGTACGGGGCTGGGTTGCAGGTGGTCGACAAGCCTGTCGAGATGGGCTGTCAGGTTCTTGTGCCGCCGCAGCTCGCCCATCTGCTCAACCTCGAGGCTGCGCCAGTGGTCAGCGAGAGCACGGGCGTCAGCCGGGGTGAGAGCCAGCGCAGTGACGGTGTCGGACGCCAACGCTTCGGGGCTCCAGTCGTGATCCTCGTCGTCAGGGCCGAGCTGGTCGATCACCCACGTCCGGAGCATGAAGTTGTGCTGCGCCGCTCGTGCCTGATCCCAGAGGCTGTCGCCGTACAGACGCTGGTTGGCCTGCAATGACAGCTTGGCCCACTGCTTGCGGACTTCGTGGGGCTCGTCGGCGCCATAGGCATGGCCCTGCGCGACGACACGTACCGACTCAAGCTGCCGACCTTGAGCGTCCTCGGCGAACCGCTGAAGACGCTCGATCGTCCCGGCGCTGAGGTCGCAGCTCGGGTTCTCGTGATCGGCATCAGCGTTCACGAGTCCTCGTTCCTGACGGGACGGTGGGCAGGCCTGGCCGACCCGACGAGTATCACGTGGACGTCGCCGAAGACTCAGTGAGCCGTTTCCAACCTTCTGCAAGGCGTACCGCAGTCGCCGCGAGCGCGGTGCCCGACTGTTTCATGCACCTTCGGTATCCAGTCGCTCCGCGGACTGGAGGAGGTACTCGGGCAGCTTTGAACTGGCAGCCAACACCTCGATGCCGATGAGGCGGCCCTGCTCGTCGAAGTCGAGGTTGATCATGCCGCCGACGTCCACTGGATCGCAGGGATACATACGTGCCGACTTCACCCGGGCCTGCGGTTCAGTGAGGTATACGTACGCTGCGTCCACGGTCTTGTCGTAGGTGACTCTGACGTCTGCCACGGTGAGCGGGCTCCCTTGCTGTCATTGATGGCGGCGCTGTCCTTGTCCTGACTCCGGCCCCAGCGATCTCAGGCTGCCGTGGCGAGGTGCAAGCCCGACATGGCCTTGACGATGTCGGTGATACGGGCGGTGCTGCAACGGCCTGGACGTCGGCAAGGGCGAACACCACGCCACCGCCGTCACCCCGGCGGGGAAGAAGGCATTCGACAAGCGCCTGCGCAACACCGACCCCAAGCACGGGCGATCGACGGCGAGGACGAGACCATTGCCGGGCTGGAGATGATCGTCGGGTTCGACGACGACCTGACTGGCGAAGCGACCAGAGTCGCCGACCGGCTCCACGGCCTGCTGACCCAGATCCATCCGTCGCTGGAGCGGGCACTGGGGCCGCGGTTGCAGCACCCGGCCGTTCTCGCTCTGCTGGAGCGTTTCGGTTCACCGGCCCAGATCCGCGAGGCCGGCCGACGCCGTCTGGTCACGCTGTTACGGCCGAAGGCCCCGCGGATGGCCGAGCGGCTGGTCGAGGAGATCGTCACCGCCCTGGACGAGCAGACCGGCACCGTTCCCGGCACCGAGGCGGCCGCGCTGATCCTCCCGAGCCTGGCCGGCTCACTGACCGCCGTCCTTGACCAGCGCAAACTCTTGGCCGGGCGAATCGAGGAACTCCTGGAGGACCACTCTCTTTCGAAGGTCCTGACCTCGATGCCAGGAATCGGCGTCAGGACCGGAGCCCGCATCCTGATCGAGGTCTACGAATCACGTCCGGCGGCAACGGTCAGCCAGTCGGCGGTTCTGCCAGCAGCACCACCCGGTCGGACTCGACGTCGAACCCCAGCACCGGATGGCTCTGGTCCCAGTCGCCCTCGGGCGTCATCACCACCGGCTTGCCCAGTCGGTGCCCGATCGCGCGGAGAAATCCGCACAGCACATCCAGCCGCTCCTGCCCCTGCAACTCCCGCAGATCCACGTCAAAGCCGATCTCCTCAGCCGACTCCAACCGAAAGATCGCCAACACATCCGGCGCCGGCCAGACCCGCAGATCCGCGCAGTCAGCATCAACAGGCCGCGACAGCACCTCCCCAGCACGCGGCAACGGCATGACAACACCGCCCTCGGAGTACTCACTCCGCCAGCCACTCGCAACAATCAGATCGAGGACAGCCTGCCAATCCTCAACCCCAGTCCCTGTCACCCACACATCCGGAAGACAACCCTCCCACTCAAAGTCGAAGAAGCCCTTCACGTCATCCCACAGCAGCTCAGACACCAGGCAATGCTGACCTCACCCCGAACGCAAACGCACCCGGATTTCCTTGACCAAAACCGTAGGGGTACCCCGCATCGGCGGGTGAAGCAAGCCGCCTGCAAGCCGCCTGCGTTAGGAGATGATCCGGTGCGTGGCTGAAGCGGCAGGTACAGATGCGGACGACGCTTGTACATGGGCTGAGCGCCGCTGGAGTGGACGCGGCATGCGAAGGAGTGGGGTACGAAGGAATCCCTGATCCGTAAGGTGGCCCGTGCTCCCCAGGAGGAGGCGATCAAGGCGAAGCTCACCGACCTGGTCGAGCTCGTCGTCCACCGGGCGTATCGCTGCAAGGATCGCGAATACGTGCGGGTGGCCCGGGCTGTCGACAGCGCTGACCTACGAGGCAGGCTCTATCGGGCAGCCGATTCGGACAGTCCGTGGGCCCGGTGCCACGCCGGGTACGTACTCTGGCTCCTGGACCGCCCTGACATACCCAACACCCGTCGTGTCTGGCAGACCTGGGTGGCAGGCGAAGCTGCGTCATTGCTCTGACCGGGGGACGATGCAGGGAAGGCTCCCGTGATCATGGAGGGCTCTCGCCCCGTGACCTGCCTGGAAGGCCCTACCCGCCGACGCATCACCCCTGATTCCGCCTGCCCTTGACCGGCTCCGCGAGCAGTCCGACGTCGGGCCCGGGGAGGTGCCCGGCCTGCTGGAGCGCCTGGCTCAAGTGCCGGATCCGCACGATTCGCGCGGCGTGCGCCATGCCCTGGCCGTCGTGGCCGTCGTGCCCACGCTGACCGCGTGCGCGGTGCCGACCGGCGCGACCCCCCGCTGCTGGCGGTCGGCGAGTGGACCTCGGACGCACCGCCGCACGTACTGGAGCGACTCGGCGTGCGCCCTGGTTCCGTACTGCCCCGGAGGCTGATGCCCTCGGAGACGACGGTCCGCCGGCTGCTCGCCCGCATCGACGCCGAAGCCCTGCCGGGCGGACAGGCTGATCTCGGTCGGCGATCCATCCACCAAGAGCTTCGCCATTCCCCCGAACGCCGCCAGGGGCTAACTGCCTTACTGCCCAACCGGGTTGGAGAAGTTTCAGTGTCGGTCCTGGTCTGGACGAGGCCTCGTACATCGCACCCCGCCCGCGGCGGTCCCCAACCGCAACGTCCACTCCACCGCCGAGCACATCGCGGCCGAGCACTTCGCGGCCGGAACAGACAACACCGACCCACCACTCGACAGCTCCCGCCATTCGAGGGCGTGGCACGATGTGCGGCATGACCACGAACCGAAAGGTCCATGCCGCGTAGACGGCCAAGACGAATCCGGGCCGGCCTTCCCCGCTACCGGACAGCTGGAGCCAGGCAGTCCATCGACGGCTTGTCGTCGAGCGTGCTGTCCGAGATCGTTCGCCTCGAACGCACCCGCAACTATCTACAGCCAGGGGACATCAGCGCGGCCGTGCGCCTCTGGAAGGGCTACGTCCACCACCCCGAGCGCGTGCTGTGGCGCGACTACGAGTGGGGCAACGTGCACTGGTACTGCTGCGGCAATCCCCTGGAAGCACGCGCTCTTCTCGACACCGTGATGCAGGCCATGACACCCCGAAGCGCCCGCGAGCTACGACAGATCGTCAGCCGGTTCGACGCCGTATGGAATGGAACAGCAACCTCTGTATTCATGACAGGGAAATGTTTTTGAACGCAGAAAACCCCCGGACCGGTATCCCCGGTCCGGGGGTTTTCTCAAAAATTGTTCGGCGGCGTCCTACTCTCCCACAGGGTCCCCCCTGCAGTACCATCGGCGCTGTGAGGCTTAGCTTCCGGGTTCGGAATGTAACCGGGCGTTTCCCTCACGCTATGACCACCGAAACTCTATGAAACTGTCAACCGGAGCCGTGGCATAGCTACGACGGTTGTTCGTGGTTTCAGAACCAACACAGTGGACGCGAGCAACTGAGGACAAGCCCTCGGCCTATTAGTACCAGTCACCTCCACCCGTTACCGGGCTTCCAGATCTGGCCTATCAACCCAGTCGTCTACTGGGAGCCTTAACCCCTCAAGGGGGTGGGAATACTCATCTCGAAGCAGGCTTCCCGCTTAGATGCTTTCAGCGGTTATCCCTCCCGAACGTAGCCAACCAGCCATGCCCTTGGC
>NZ_JBHYXD010000180.1:0-7195 GCF_042751995.1 Streptomyces sp. NPDC059371
CGGTGCGGCGAGTGGGGGTCCCCCCTGCTCGAAGAGCTTGGGGGAGCGTGCCAGGCGTCGCCGGGCAGGCGAGACTTTGCGGACACGACCTAGGGGCGGGTCACCCGGGGACCGGTCATGAGGGCATCCGGTCCCCGAGGAGTGCCAGGTTCTCGATGGCGGCGAGGCCGTAGAGCGCCGTGTCGTTCGTGTAGACCCAGTCGGCCTCGCTGCCCGGCACCAGCGTGACCGGGCCGCTCAGTCCCTCCGTCTTCCAGGGCGAGGACTCGGTGTAGCCGTCGGAGCCGTAGAACTTCGCCCAGGCGCGGGTGACGAGCCGGTCGTCGCCCGTCTGGACGGCGGCGTACGCGTCGAGGCGCGAATGGCCCTGGAAGAGCAGCAGCGTGCCGAAGTTGGTGCCGTACCGGGCCGCCTGCTCGGTCTTGGTCGCGTTGAAGTAGCGGCAGTAGTCGAGGTACGCCTCCTTGAAGGCGGGCATGTCGACGAGATCGATGAGTTCGGCGCACAGCTCGTTCAGGCCGAAGACGGCGGACAGATGCGAGACGCCGACCACCGGCGCGCCGGCGACGGCGAACCGGCCGGTGTCGAGGTCGTACAGTCCGGAGCCCTGGACGAATCCGTTGGGCTGCGCGGCGATGGTCTCCATCGTCGACAGCACCCGCGCCCTGGCCTTCTGCCACTGCGGCCCCTTGCGCTCCCACTCGGTCAGCCACGCCGAGACGAGCCCGCTCCAGTCCGTGCCGAAGCCGATCGACAGCGCGTGCCGGTCCGGTGTGTACGGCTCGGTGCGGATCTTGCGCAGCGGGTCCAGGGCGAGGAAGGTCTCGTCGGAGTCGACGTTGGCACGCATGAGGTCGCCGACGCGTTCGTCGGCGGTGAGGAAGTAGTAGTAGCGCCGGTAGGTGGTGTTGGCGATGCGCTGCTGCTTGGCGCTGTCGGCGTAGTGCTGCACCCCGTGCCGGGTGCCGAGGCCGGCCCACTGGCCGAGGTGGTAGACGTCGACCTCACCGGTGTGCCGGGTCATCGCCTCGGCGAAGCGGAAGACGTCCGCGCGGCCGCTGCGCAGATAGGCGAACCACAGCCACAGATCCGGTGACAGTTCGGAGTTGTCCCAGGCGTAGCCGCCGACGTCGTAGCGCCACTGGTGTCTGACCGGGTCGTACGAGTGCATGATGTCGCCGTAGTCCCAGAAGCCGTACCAACGGCGCATCTCCACCTGCTCCTTGTAGTAGGTGAAGAGGAAGTCCAGGTGGTCCTCGATCTTCGCCTTGGCGGGTGTCGAGCGGTCGGGTTCGGAGTAGAGACCCGGACCGAAGACCTTCGCCTTGATCAACTGCCGTGGCGGGGCGGCGAGTTGCGGCAGCACGCGGACGGCGCCGATCTGTTCGGCGAGCCTCTGGGGTGTGGGGGTCGACTCGTTGGCCCAGAAGAGCAGTTCGGAGGTGCGGGCGATGCCGTACGGGGTGCCGAACCCCGGCTCGTAGTCCTCGTAGGTGATGTTCAGGCCTTCGAGCTGTTCCGCGTACGTGTCCTGGCCCATGCCGTCGTGGTAGAAGCGCAGGTCCATGGGCTGTGCCTCGGGCGACCAGAGCCAGAGGGTGACCTCGGCCTCGTCGGTCTGGGCGCCGCGGATGTCGAGCTGGGCGGGGAACTTCTCCCAGAAGTCCCGCAGCCCGAAGGAGAATCCGCCGCTCGGCCCGCCGACGTAGCCGAAGCCGGAGGCGCGCCGGCCGCCGCCCGCGGCGATCCAGCCGTGCCCCTTTCCAGTGCGCTTGCGCAGGGTGAAGCCGTCGGCGGAGAGCTGGGAGAGGGTGTAGTCGCCCCACTGGGGGACGTACGGGAGCCGGGTGGTGACCCGCTGGTCCCAGGTGGACGGGTCGGCGAGCTTCTCGCCGGCGAACTGGGCCGCCTGGACGGCCGCTCCGGGGTCACGGCGCAGTCCGGTGACACCCTGGACGGCCTCGCGCAGCAGGCCCGTGCCGTCGCCGCCGACGCGGATGTGCCGGTCGTAGGCGGCGTCCCGCATCGGCACGGCGAAGCGGACGCCGAGCCCGGCCACGAAGTCCCCGCTGCTCTTCCCGGGTTCCTGCTTCCCGTCGAAGGTGATCGTGTGCACCATGCGGAAGGAGTCGGCGCCCGCGTAGAAGTACAGGCGGACCGAGAAGGGCAGCCAACTCCTCTCCCCCTTGCGGTGCTTGCCGTCGACGCGGACGACGGCCCGGACCGGGCCGTCCTGTTCGACCTCGGTCGCGGAGATCACGCTCTCGAAGCGCTCGGCCTTCACGGCGCCCTGGTCCTCGTCCTCGATCTCCGGCCTGCGGATGAGGACGAGGCGGCCGTTCCGGGCGATCTCGGTCGTACCCCGTGTCACGGATCTGACCAGTGCGGAGCCGCTTCTGCCGATCTTCGCGGAGATGACCCCGGTCGAGACGGAGACGACCCCGCCGCTCGTGGTGACGGTGACCTTCCGCTCCGGCGCGGCCGCCTCCCCTGCGGTCAGCGTGAGTGGGCCCGCGTCCGAACTCATCGCGTGGGCGGTCCACTTGAGGGATCCGTCCGGCCAGTGGGCGATGGGCCAGGACTGCACGGGAACGGCCTTGCCGTCGGCGTCCGTGAGCGCGAACGTCTGGTCCGGCCGGAACGCGCCTCTGGGCCAGGGCACGCCGACGGTGGAGCCGGGGGCGGCGCCGAGGCCGCCGTCCTCCAGCCAGTCGAGGCCGACGGGGTCCGCGTCGGCGGTCTCCGCTTCCGAAGCGGCCCGCGCGTTCGGGGTTCCGAGGACCCAGCCGGCCTGCGTGGCGGCTCCGGCGACGGCGACCGCCTTGAGGAGGGACCTGCGGGGAAGGGGCGACATGGCCTTTCCTTTCCTTACGGGATGGTCAGGGGCATGACAGTCGTGAGGGTGCGACGGAGCGGGGCCGGGCCCTTCGTGCTCCGGCCCGCGGGATTGCGCGGTCAGCCGCGCCGGCGGCGACGCTCCTCGACGGCGACGGCCGCCGCGGCCACGGCCCCCAGGACGGGCACCGCCAGCGGCGCGACGAGAACGGCGGAGCAGACGACCACGGCCAGTCCGCCGACGAGCAGGAAGGACCCGGCGGGATCGAGGACGGTACGGCGTCCGGCGTCCGCGAGCAGCGCGCGCCAGACGGCTCCCGGCTCCCAGACCGCGGCCGCGCGCAGCCCCGCGACGGCTCCCCCGATCAGCGCGAGGAGCCCGACGGCCCCGACGAGCGGACCTCCGGGGATTCCGGCGCGTACGGCCTGGACGTCCACCCGGACGGCGGCCGCCCCGGCCCAGCCGGCGACGCCGACGAGCCAGCCGCCCCGTACGGCCGACCGGAAGTCGGCCACGAACTCCCGCCGTCCGCCGCCCTCGTGCGCCGAGCGCCGGCGCAGATGCCGCGCGCCGGCCGCGAACGCGGCGGGAACGGTAACGAGCGGCAGCGAGGCCACCGCGATCCACACACCGGTGAGCAGGCACTCCGCGAAGAGGGCGAACCGCTCGGCGAGGACGGACTCGCGGGGCGTCCGGCGGGCCTTCGCCCCGGCACGGGCCCTCGGCTGGGTGACGGTCATGCTCAGCCCTTCAGTCCCGAGGTCGCCATGCCGTCGATCAGATACCGCTGGAAGGCGAGGAAGAACAGGAGCACGGGCAGCAGCGCCACCAGCGACATCGCGATCATGCCGCCGTAGTTCGCGACCCCCTCCTGGTCGCGGAACATCATCATGCCGAGCGAGACCGTGTACTTGCCGGGCTCGTTGAGGTAGATCAGCGGGCCCATGAAGTCGTTCCAGGCGTTGATGAAGGTGAAGATGGCGCTGGTGACGAGGGCCGGGCGGCACAGCGGCAGCACGATCGACCAGTAGATCCGCAGATGCCCGCAGCCGTCGAGCCGTGCCGCCTCGTCCAGTTCGCGCGGCAGGTTCCGCATGAACTGCACCATGAGGAAGACGAAGAACGCCTCGGTGGCCAGGTACTTGCCGAGCAGCAGCGGCACATAGGTGTTGACCAGCCCCGCCTTCTGGAACATCACGTACTGCGGGATGAGCAGCACGTGATACGGGAGCAGGAGCGTGCCGATCATCAGCGAGAACAGCACGTTCCGCCCGGCGAAGCGGATCCTGGCGAAGGCGTACGCGGTCAGCGAGCAGGAGATCAGGATGCCGGCGACGGAACCGAGCGCGTAGAAGAGGGAGTTCTGGAAGAAGGTGGCGATCGAGATGTCGGCGATCCCGTCCGCCAGTCCCTCGAAGTTGGCCAGGATCGGGCCGGCCGGGAAGAGCTCCAGGCTGCCGATGATCTCGCGGCTCGGCTTGAAGGAGGCGCCGACGACCCAGAGCACGGGGTAGAGGACGACCCCGAGGATCAGCAGGGCCCCGATGTGCCAGGCGAGCGAGCCGGCACGTCCGCGCCCCGGCGTCCGTGCGTGTCCCGGGGCGCGACCCGGGGTGTCCAGGGTGCCGGAGCCGGTCGCCCGGCCGGTGAAGCCGCTCATCGGGCGTCCTCCTCGTAGTGCACCCAGCGCTTCTGCGACCAGAAGAGGACGGCCGTCACCAGCGCGACGGCGAGGAGCAGCATCCAGGCCATGGCGGAGGCGAAGCCCATCTGGGACTCCCTGAAGCCCTTCTGGTAGAGGTAGCAGGTGTAGACGAGCGTGGCGTCGGCCGGTCCGCAGGTGGTGTTGGAGACCACGTAGGCCGAACCGAAGATCTGGAACGAGTGGATCGTCTCCAGGAGCACGTTGAAGAACAGCACCGGGGAAATCATCGGCAGCGTGATGCTCCAGAACCTGCGCAGCGGTCCCGCGCCGTCCACCTCCGCCGCCTCGTACAGCTCCTTCGGCACCTGTTTGAGCCCGGCCAGGAAGATGACCATCGGGGCGCCGAACTGCCAGACGGTGAGGGCCACCAGGCTGTAGAGCACCCGGTCCGGATCGCCGACCCAGCCTCCCGAGGGGAAGCCGAGGAAGGACTGTGTACGGTCCACGACGGCGTCGTCGGAGAACAGCGCGCGCCAGACGAAGCCGACCGAGACGCTCGCGCCGATCAGCGACGGGGCGTAGAACGCGGCCCGGTAGAAGGCCTGGCCTCGGCGGCTCCGCGCGAGGAACAGGGCCACCCCGAGCGCCAGCAGCAGCTTGAGCGGCGTACCGATGACGACGTACTTGGCCGTCACCTCGACGGACTTCTGCCACCGGGGGTCGTCGAACATGGTGGTGAAGTTGTCGAAGCCGATCCACCGCGGCGCGTCGAAGAGGTTGTAGTCGGTGAAGGCGAAGTAGAGGGAGGCGGCCATCGGGCCCGCGGTCAGCAGCAGGAAGCCCGCGATCCAGGGCGACATGAAGAGATAGCCGGCGAGATTCTCCCCACGTCGCCGCCGCCCGGCGACGCCGGGGGCAGCGAGCCGTGGCTGTGCCGCACCGGGCGGGAAGTCCTTGACGAGCGTCACGGCGGTTCCCATCAGACGGCGAGGGCGGTCTTCGCCTCGGAGAAGAACTGCTTCACCGCGTCGGAGACCTTGGTGGTGCCCTGCGACATGTCGCCGCCGACGCGCAGGAAGGCTGCCTCGACGGTGTCGGCGCCCGCCGGATGCGGAGTGATCGCCCCGAGCACACCGGCCGCGGTGACGTCCTGTTCGTACCGCGCGATGGCCTTGCTGGGGGCGTCGGAGGGCTGGAACGCGTCGAACTGCTCGGTAGTGGCGAGGATCCCGCGGTCGTAACCCATGATCTTGCCGACTCCGGGGTCGTGGACCATGAAATCGATGAACTGGGCGACTTCCTTGGGGTGTTTCGTGTGTGCGGAAGCGCTGAGCATCAGCGAGGCGAGGTACTGGCCGGTCTGTTTGCCATCGGTCGTCGGGATCGGCGCCAGACCGTAACTGCTGTCGCCCTCGGCCGTATAACGGACGGTGAAGTTGTCCCATGTGAACTCGGAGGCCGCGTGGCCCGCCGAGAGGGAGGACTTGGGCTTGTCCTGTTCGACCCGCTTGGGATCGGTGATGATGCCGGCCTTCACTCGGTTGTAGCCGTCGGTCCACCACTCCGTCAGGTCGGTCTCGTCGAAACCGAGTCCGTTCTCCGTGAAGAACGCCTTGCCGTTCTGCCGGAGGTAGAGGTCGTACAGGTACATGATGCTGAAGTAGCCGGTGTCGCCCGCCACCTTCTGCGTGTCGTGAATCCTCTTGAGCGCGGCGAAGTACTCGTCCCAGGTCCAGCCCCGCTTCGGCGTGATGCCCGCCTTCTCGAACACCTTCTCGTCTATGACAAGTGACATGGTGTTGGATCCGACGGGAATTCCGAGCTGCTTTCCGTCGACCTGACCGACCTTCTCGACTCCGGCACGGAAGCCTTTCAGACTGAGATTTCCGGCGTCTATCTGGGACTTGAGGTCGAGCAGGATCCCGCGCTTGTCGTACTTCCGCAGAAATCCGACGGCGTTCTGGAATACGTCCGGCGGATTTCCGCCGGCGGCCTGCGTCTGGAACTTCTCCCAGAAGGCCGCATAATCCTGGAAGTCCGTCTGCACCTTGATCTTCGGATACTTCTTCTCGAAGAGCGCGATGGACCGGTTGATCCGCTTCGCCCGCTCGTCCGCACCCCACCAGGCGTAACGGATCGTCACCGTCCCGTCCCCGGCGCCGCTTTCGCCCCCACCGCAGCCGGTCGTCGCGGCCAGCCCCAGCGCGGCCACCGAGGCTCCGGCCGCCTTGAGCACCGTCCGCCTCTCGACACTCCCGTTGTTCCCCACTGCCAGGCCTCCCCGCAACGTCGACGCCGCCTGCATGAATCGTTTCAAGTAAGCGCTTGCTGGCACAAGTTACGGAGGTGCTTCGGGCGCGTCAATGATTCGGACAGGAATTGATGAGCGGCGTTCCGATCCCGCCGCGCCGGCTGCCGCGCGCCTCCCGGCGCATTCGCACAGGAGTACGCAGGTCGGGCCCACGCGGTCGACCCATCGAACATTCCCTGCCCGCCGGGACGATCCGCCGGCGCGGCCGAAAACGTGCTCCCGTGAAGGGTGCTGACGGGGTGTCGGCGGAGCCGGGGGAAACGGAGCGTGAGGGCACGGGACTTCCTTCGGGCCCGCGCCCCCCCCCCCCCCCCCCCCACGCCGCGCCCCGGGGGCCCCCCCCCCCCCGCCCGCCCCGGCCGGCGCGGGGGCGGGGCGGGGGGTGCGGGCCGCGGGGCGGGCC
>NZ_JBHYXD010000180.1:7205-7473 GCF_042751995.1 Streptomyces sp. NPDC059371
AAACGGAGCGTGAGGGCACGGGACTTCCTTCGCCCCCTCCGCCCCTACCCAACCCGAACCTGGGGCTCCGCCCCAGCCCCCGCTCCTCAAACGCCGGAGGGGCTGAAACTGTCGCCGGAGGGGCTGAACCTGCTGCGACCGGGGCTGAAATGTGGACCGGCCACCACAACGCACCCGCAGTCGGCAGCGCACCGTCGGGGCCGTGCCGGTACATCGATGCCCGTCGCCACCGACGCCCACCCCTCACCCAACGGCGACGGGCTGATGC
>NZ_JBHYXD010000181.1:0-7201 GCF_042751995.1 Streptomyces sp. NPDC059371
ACGCCGAGCGGCGGCCCGTGGGCGAGGAGGTCGTCGCGTGTGCGCTCCCGCCGGGCGACGCGTCGCCCGGCTCTTCGCCCGGCCCAGCTGCCCCGGCCAGTTGTCCGGTCGTCCCGTACCGCGATGTCGTCGGCGGGCCTCAGCCGGTGTCGACCACCACCGTCTTGGCCGCCTTGTCGTGCAGGCCCTGCTTGTAGGGCTTGTCGAAGAAGCTCCAGCCGCCCGCGATCGCCGTCCAGACGCAGGCGCAGCAGAACGCGAACGGGATCCACAGCACGAGGGCGCGGACCAGGGAGGTCTGCACCGAGGGTGTGGAGCCGTTGTCGAGGTTGGCGACCCTGTGGTGGAACAGCCGCTTGCCGAGGGTCTGGCCCGTCCTGCTGATCATCACGGTGTCGTACGTCACGTAGAGCACCGCGGCCACCAGGGACTGCCCGAGCGACTTGCTGTACTCGATCTTGTTCGAGTCCACGTCGTACTCGGTGACCCCGAACGCCCAGGACAGCAGCCACACCACGATGCCCACCAGGATCATGTCCAGGATCCTGGCCAGCACCCGCTTCCCGCTGTCCGCGAGCGGCGGCATCCCGGCGAGCGGGTCGCCGCCGTAGGGGCCGCCACCGCCGTAGGGGTCGCCACCACCCTGCTGCTGCCCCCCTCCGGGGTACGGACCGCCTCCCGGGTACGGGCCGCCGCCCTCGCCGTAGGGGCCACCGCCACCGAACGGGGGCGGCTCGCTGCCGTACGGCGGGGTCCGGTCGCCGGACGGAGGCGGCGGGTCGTACGGGGAGCCCGCTCCCTCACCGGGCGGGGGCTGCTTCCTGAACGGGTCCTCGTCCGGTGGCCGGCCGGAGTCCGGGGGCGGCGGTTCGCTGCTCATGGCCCGAGTCGACCGCGAACCCCCCGGCTCCGCATCCGGCGAAGGGCCGTCCGGGGGACGGGATTACCGGGCCGGGCCCGCCACGAACGTGTGCGCCGCCTTGTCGTGCCAGCACTGGCTCCAGGGCTTGTCGAAGAGACACCACACGACGCCCACGAGACCGACGACCAGCAGGGACGGCACGCTGAGGACGAGCCAGCGGGCAAGTGCCCTGCCGAAGGTGGGCGGTTCGTGACCCTCTATGTCGCGCACCTCGATACCGCACAGTTTCTTGCCGAGGGTGCGGCCCCATTTGACGGTGGGCAGGACTTCGTAGAGGACGCCGAGGACGAGCAGGACGGCGAGGACGGCGCCGAGGCAGGAGGCGGTCGTGGCGTCGAGGAGCCAGACGGTGACCTTCTCGCCGGACAGCTTGGCCGCGTCGATCTTCTCGTCGATGTGGTCGACCGCCCTGGTGCCCAGCGGGACGGCTGCCGCCGCGGTGACGCCGACGATGACGACGGTGTCCAGCAGCCGGGCTGCCAGCCGTCGGCCGAGGCCGGCCGGGCGGGCCGACGCCTGGAGCCGTGCGGCCGCCTGGAACACATCGTCGACCGGCGGCTTCCACGGCGCGACCCGCTGCCCCTCGTCGGCCGGGTCGCCCGCGAGCTGATGCACCTGCTGAGCCCAGGAGGGCTGCCCCCCGCCGGCCCCGGAGGCCATGGGGGCGGCCCCGCCGGACTGTTGAGGGACGACGGGACCGGAAGCGACCTGCCCGACAGCAGGGGCGACGGCACCCGGGGTGCCCGGCGCGACGGCACCCGGACCGGCGCCGAAGCCGCCTCCGGGCGCCGCGGACGTGCCGGGTACGGCCGCCGGGCCCGCGGCGGGCACGGCGGAGGAACCGGCCGCGGGGACGGCCGACGGACCGGACGTGGCCGCTGCCCCGGACACGGCTGCCCCGGCAGGCGCGGCCGGGGCCCCGGATACGGCGGCTGACCCGGAACCGGCCGGCGCGGCGAACAGCCCGGCCCCGGCGGCGGCATTGGACGGACCGGACCCGGCGGGGACACCGGACGGACCGGACGTGGCCGATGCGGCGGCCGGCCCAGAACCGGCGGGCGCCGTGAACGAGCCGGACGCGGCGGGGGCTCCCGAAGGACCGGACCCGGTGGGCGCGGCTGATGGGACGGACGCGGCGGGCGGGCCGAATCCGGCAGGGGCGGCCGACGGGCCCGACCCGGCGGACACGCCCGGCGCACCCGGTGGCGTCGTGCCCCCGCCCTGGCGCTCCGTACGCGGGGAGGGCGCACGGAACCTCGTGTCGCCCCCGGGGTCCGCCGTGGACTGCCCGGCGCCGGTGACGGCTCCGTCCGAACTCGCCTCGTCTGTACGGCTCGTACCGCCCGTGCCCGTCTCGCCCTCCGGCCCCGTGGACGGCACCGGACCGGTGGGGCGGCGGAAGACCACCGGACTCGGGGACGCCGGGGGCCGGGCGGCGGCGCCGGAGTCGGCGGGCGGAATCGTCGTCGTGCCGTCGGTGCGCGCCGACGCCCCGTCGGGCCCGCTCACCGCGTCGGTGAACCCCTCGGTACGGGGGTCGCGCGCGCCGGACGTCTTCGGCGCGCCCCAGGACACCCGGCGGTCCTGGTCGCCGCCGAAGCCGGACTGCCGGGAGCGGTCGGCACCCCACGAGGCGGCCGGCTCGGGCCGACTGCCGTGCTGGGCCTCGGCGGAGGCGGCGCGGTGGGCCTCGGCGGAGGCGGTGCCGTGAGGCTCGGCGGAGGCGGTGCCGTGAGACTCCGGGTCCTCGTCGAAGAAGTGGGGGCCCGTCTCCTCCACCGCGGGAGCTCCCGTCTGCCCGCGTGCGGCGGAGAACTCGGGGGACGACGCCGGAGCGGGCACCTGCGCGGGACGCGCGCCGGCCGGCGGGGGAAGCGCCTCGCCGCCCGACGGCGCCGGGCGGCTCGTGCCCGGCACCCAGGCGGCGCCGTTCCAGTACCGGACGTATCCAGGGATGGAGGGGTCCGGGTAATACCCTTCGCGGGGCCTGTCGTCACCGGGGGCCGGGGTTGGGGCGCTCATGTCCGTCGTCCCGTATCTGCTCGGGGGTCGTGTGGGACGTCCACATCTACCAGACCGGCGCACGCGTCACGGCCGGTCCCGAGGTACCCACTCCTTTCGGGCAAGGTTCCACCCCCTCGTGCGGCCGGGCGTCCGAGGCTGTGGACGGTATGCGCGGACAGGGGCCGAGGCGGTCCCGAAAGTTTTCTCCGAACCCGCGTAATGGTCACGGCGCCAGGCGCTCTCCACTCGTACGGGGCCCGTCCGCAGGGGCCCGTACGACGAAAGGGAGAGCATCGACATGCACACCGTGGTGGAACGCGAGCTCGAGCTTCATCTCGTCCTGTCGCCGGAACACAGCATCCCGGTGCCGGCGCGCCTGAGTTACCGCGCCGACGACCCGTACGCCGTCCGGATCACCTTCCACGTCGGCTCCGACCATCCCGTCAACTGGACATTCGCCCGTGAGCTGCTGGTCGAGGGGGTGTTCCGGCCGTGCGGTCACGGCGATGTACGGGTGTGGCCCACCAAGGTCGGCGGCCGGAGCGTCGTCCTGATGGCGCTGAGCTCGCCGGACGGCGACGCGCTGCTCGAAGCGCCCGCCACGCAGATCACCGCCTGGCTGGAGCGCACGCTCAGGGCGGTCCCCCCGGGCACGGAGGCCGGGCAGCTCGGCATGGACGCCGGTCTGGCCGAGCTGCTCGCGCCGTCCCCGAGGCTCTCGGCCTCGCTCGACCCGACGGGAGGGCCGTCCCCGGACGATCTGTGGCTGCGCGACCCCTGGCCGTCCGACGAGTCGACGGACGGAGACCAGTCCTGACGGGGCGGCGGACGGTGTTGGGTCCGCACGGGCCGGCGGATGAAGACCCGTCCGACGGGGCGGCGGACGGTGTTCGGTCCGCACGGGCCGGCGGACGAAGACCCGTCCGACGGGCCGGTGGACGGTGAGCGGTCCTCACGGGCCGGCGGACCGGCCGGTCCCGGATCTCAGAACAGCTTGCCCGGGTTGAGCAGGCCCAGCGGGTCGAACGCCGTCTTGATCGCCCGCTGCATCTCCACGCCCACCGGGCCGATCTCGCGGGCCAGCCACTCCTTCTTCAGCACGCCCACGCCGTGCTCGCCGGTGATCGTGCCGCCGAGTTCCAGTCCGAGGGCCATGATCTCGTCGAAGGACTCGCGGGCGCGCCGGGACTCGTCGGGATCGGTCGCGTCGAAGCAGACGGTGGGGTGCGTGTTGCCGTCGCCCGCGTGGGCGCAGACGCCGATGGTCAGGGCGTACTTCTCGGCGACGCGTTCGATGCCGTCGAGCATGTCGCCGAGCCGGGAGCGCGGCACGCACACGTCGTCGATCATCGTGGTGCCCTTGACCGCTTCGAGCGCGGTGAGCGACAACCGCCGTGCCTGGAGCAGGAGTTCGGACTCGGCGGCGTCCTCGGCGGGTACCACCTGGGTCGCGCCGGCGGCCTCACAGAGGGCGCCCACCAGGGCGAGGTCGGCCGCCGGGTCGTGGGTGTCGAATGCGGCGAGCAGCAGCGCCTCGGTGCTCTCCGGGAGGCCCATGTGCGCGAGGTCGTTGACGGCCTTGACGGTCGTGCGGTCCATCAGTTCGAGCAGGGAGGGCACATGACCGCCCTCTATGATCTTGCAGACGGCGTCGCAGGCGGCCCGCGCCGACCCGAACTCGGCCGCCAGGACGAGCTGTTGGGGCGGCTGCGGCTTCAGGGCGAGGACGGCCCGTACGACGATGCCGAGCGATCCCTCGGAGCCCACGAAGAGGCGGGTGAGGTCGTACCCGGCGACGCCCTTGGCGGTTCTGCGCCCGGTGGACATCAGCCGTCCGTCGGCGAGGACGACGTCCAGACCGAGGACGTACTCGGCCGTCACCCCGTACTTCACGCAGCACAGGCCGCCGGAGGCCGTGCCGATGTTGCCGCCGATGGTGCACGTCTCCCAGCTCGACGGGTCCGGCGGGTAGTACAGGCCGTGTTCGCCGACGGCGCGGGAGAGCGCGGCGTTGACGACACCGGGTTCGACGACGGCGACGCGGTCGACCGGGCTGATCTCCAGGATGCGGTCCATCTTCACCAGGGACAGCACCACGCAGCCCTCGGTGGCGTTGGCCGCTCCGGAGAGGCCGGTGCGGGCGCCCTGCGGGACGACGGGGACACGCAGTTCGGTCGCGACGCGCATGACGTGCTGGACCTGCTCGACCGTGCGCGGCAGGACGACCACGGCGGGTGTGCCGGCCTCGCAGAAGCTCGCCATGTCGTTGGCGTAGGAGACCGTGACGTCCGGGTCGGTGAGCACGGCCTCGGCCGGCAGACCGCTCAGCAGACGGTCGAGGAGGCTGCCGGTCGCCGCCGTGTCCTCGTCGCGCGGGGCTTCGATACGGCTCATGATCACAGGGTCGCACCCGGGGCCATCGGTGTGAACCCCATTCGCGGGAGGCTTCGCATGCCGGGGTGCGGTCTTCCTATTGACGCACAGTGAACCGCATGGAGATCGAAGAGCGAGAGCCGGTGCCCGCCGGGTCCGGGCGCGCGGTGCCCGCCGGACCGAGGTCCGGGGAGCCTGCCGGCGAGCGGTCCCCGGAGGCCTTCGCCGCACGGTCCCCCGAGCCCTCGGGCGCGCGCCGCTCCCCGCTCACCCGGCGCGCGCTGATCGGAGCGGTGGCCGGCTGTGCCGTGCTCGGCGGTGTGCTGGTGCTGCTGCCCTCCCTGGACGGGCGCGGGGCGGCGCGGCCGGCCGCGGGTCCGGTGGCGCGGGCGGTGAGCGCGGTGGGTGCCGGAGTGCCCGCGGCGCTGCCCGATCTCACCGCGCTCATCCACGACCGCGAGGCCCGGGTGCGGGCCCGTCCGCGCGACGACGTGTCGTGGGCGGTGCTGGGCGTCGCCTACACGGAGCGGGCGCGGCGGACGGCGGCGGCCGCGTCCTATCCGAAGGCCGAGAAGGCTCTGCGCACGTCGCTGGAACTGCGGCCCAGGGACAATGCGGCGGCGCTGGAAGGTCTCGCCTCCCTCGCGAGCGCGCGGGGCGACTTCCGGGCCGCGCGGCAGTGGGGCGAGTCCGCGGAGAAGCTGGCGCCGAAGCGGTGGACGACGTATCCGGCGCTCATCGACGCGTACTCCGGGCTCGGTGACCACAAGGCCGTGGACAGGGCCCTCGGCAGGCTGCTCGCGCTGCGTTCCGGGCCGGCGGCCCAGGCCGTCGCCGCGCGGGTGTACCGGGACCGCGGCCGGCGGGAGGACGCGGCGGCGGCGATCTCGGACGCGGCGGCGGGCGCGGCCACCGCGCCCGAGCAGGCGGCCTTTCTCACGCAGGCCGGGGACCTCGCCTGGGAGCGCGGTGACCGCCAGGGGGCCCTGGACCACTACCGGGCCGCGGTGCGCACCGACGCGCACGCGTATGACGCGCTGGCCGGGCAGGGGCGCGCGCTGGCGGCGCTGGGGCGCACGTCGGAGGCGCTGCGCGCGTACGGGGCGGCGCTCGCCGAGCGGCCCGTGCCGCGGTACGCGCTGGAGCTGGGCGAGCTGTACGACCGGCTCGGGCGCGGGGCGGACGCGCGCACGCAGTACGGCCTGCTGCGGGACCTGGCGCGGCGGGACGGCGCCGCGGGGGTGGACGACGAACCGGTCCTCGGGCTCTTCGAGGCGGATCACGGCGACCCGCGGGCCGCGGTGCGGGAGCTGCGCGCCGAGTGGCGGCGGCAGCCCGGCATCGCGGTGGCGGACGCGCTGGGCTGGGCGCTGCACCGCGCCGGGAACGGCCAGGAGGCGCTCGGTTTCGCCGTGCGGGCCACGGACAAGGAGCACGGGGGCGGTGTGCGCAGCGCGCTGTACGCGTACCACCGGGGGCAGATCGAGCGTGATCTGGGGCTGTCCGGTCCGGCCCGCCGGCATCTCACCGAGGCGTTGCGGATCAATCCGTACTTCTCGACACTGCTGGCGCCGGCGGCCCGGGAGGCGTTGACGGCGCTGGGCGAGCCGCCGCCCGGGGGCCCGCCGGAGGAGTCGGGAGAGTCGCCGGACGAGGAGCGGGCGGCCCCGCCGGCCACCCCGGGAGCGCCCGCGGCGCGCTGACACCGAGGCGGAAGCCGAAGCCCCGGGCGCCTCTGTCCGTCCGGAACACCCGGCCGGACGGCCGGACGGCCCAGACAGCCGGACGGCCCAGACGCCTCAGACGCCTGGACGCCCGGGACACCCGGAAGGCCAGACAGCCAGACACCCGGGCGGCCGGGCGGCCGGAGACCCGGGCAACCAGAGACCCGGGCAACCGAAC
>NZ_JBHYXD010000182.1:0-7185 GCF_042751995.1 Streptomyces sp. NPDC059371
AGCGCCCTTCAGGCGACCCCCTGGACGGTTCGTGCGCGCTGCGGCGCCATCGCCCAGCGCACGGCCGACGTGAAGGCGCTGCCGAGGGGACGCACGCACACACTGTCGACCAACGGCAGCCGGGGCAGCCGGAGTTCGGCGGCGGCCCAGGCCGGCAGCAGGGACACCGCGTTCGCGGCCAGCACCCCGTACGGCAGGCGGGCCACGAGCGGCACCGGCGGGTTCAGCAGCAGGAAGCGCGCGGCGTCGCGTGCCTGCGGCGTCGCCCGCAGCTCGCCGCGGTACGCGGCCAGCCGTTCCGCGAGGTCGGCGACGGTCGTGGGCGGGTCGAGGACGCCCAGCGCGGCGGCGACGCGGGCCGTGTCCGCCACGTAGGCGTCGCGGTCGGCCTCGGACAGCGGCCGCGCGCCGTACCGCTGATGCGCGCGCAGGAAGCTGTCGACCTCGGCGACGTGGACCCAGCCGAGGAGGTGGGGATCCGCCGCGTGGTACCGCGTCCCGTCCGGAGTCACACCGCGCACCCGCTCATGGACCGCCCGCACCCGGTCACAGGCGTCCTGGGCGCTCTCGGCCGTCCCGTACGTCGTCACCGCGAGGAAGGTGCTGGTGCGCTGGAGCCTTCCCCAAGGGTCGCCGCGGAAGCCCGAGTGCGCGGAGACGGCGGCCATGGCGAGCGGGTGCAGCGACTGGAGCAGCAGCGCGGACAGGCCGCCGATGAACATCGACGCGTCCCCGTGCACGGCGCGGATGGGGCGCTCAGGGCCGAACCAGCGGGGGCCGGGCGTGCCGTGGATACGGGCGCGGTTCTTCGGCCCCTCCGGGCCCGCGACCCGGGTGAACAGCGCGCTGCCCAGCCGTTCCCGTACTCCGCGTCCGTCCGTTCCGGTCCGTCTCATGGGCGACGGCCTCCCTTCGCGTCCCGTTCCGCCGGGCCCACGGTCCGTCCCGGACCGGCGGAAACGGCGGAAGCACCTTCAGCATGGTCGAACCGGGGGAGGAAAGTCCACGGGCCCGCGGCGGACACCCGGACCCCGCCTCACATGGCGACGCGGGTGCCCCACGCCTCCGCGCGGGCGACGGCGTCGGCGACATGCGCGGCCGCGACGTCCAGGGCGGCGTGGCCGGTCGACTTGAACAGGGTGAGTTCGTCGTCGTCGCGCCGGCCGGGGTGATCGCCGCCGAGGACGGAACCGAGGAGCGTCACGCTCCGCTCGGGCGGGAGGTCCTGCAGCTCGTGGGCGCCGGACGGAGGCCGGGTCGTGGCCGCGCCGTGCCACTCGGCGAAGAGGGTGGCGTCCCCGACCGTGTCGGCGTCCAGCTCGGGCCCGTGGGAGCCGCCCACCGAGCTGACGTGGGTGCCGGGGGCGAGCCAGGCGCGACGGATGACCGGGCGGACGGCGCCGGTGCAGCAGAACACCGTGCCGGCCCCTCGTACCGCCTCCTCGATGCTCTCCGTGGCCAGGCCGGCGGGGTGGAGCGCGGCGGCGCTCCCGGCCCGCCCGGGATCGCGGCCCGCGACGAGGACGGGGGTCTCGGGGGCCAGGGCCGCGAGCAGCGCGATCTGGGCGCGCGCTTGAGCGCCCGTTCCGACGACGGCGACCCGGTCGGCGTCCGGACGGGCCAGCGCGCGGGCGCTCAGTGTGGCGGTCGCCGCGGTACGGATCTCGGTGAGCGGCTCCGCGTCCATCAGGGCCAGCGGGCGGCCGTCGGTCTCGTCGAAGAGCGCGACGATCCCCCGGTGACTGCTGCGGCCCGGCCGTGCCGGGTCGGCGAACACGGAGACCAGCTTGGCCGCGAGCCCGAGACCGGGCACATGACCGGGCATCGCGCCGAGCAGGCCGTGCGGGGTGTGCGCGGCGATCCGCGGCGGTACGGAGACCTCGTCGCGGCCGATGGCGACGAGGGCCGTGGCCACGGCGTCCAGGACGCGCCGCGGATCGAGTGCGGCGCGCGTCTGCGCCCCGTCGAGGAAGAGGATCTCGCTCATGCCGGGCCTTCGGTGGGCGTGGAGGGGGAGGGAGAGGGAGAGAGGGAGAGGGAAGTGGATAGGGGCCGGGATGGGGACTCGGGCTGCGGAGACGCTTGCCCGGCGGTCTCGGCGGTCTCGGCGGCCCCAGTGACCCCGGCGGCCTCGGCGGCCTCGGTGGTTCCGGCGGCCCCGGTGACCCTGGCGGTCTCGGCGGTCTCGGTGGTTCCGGTGGTTCCGGTGGTCTCGGTGGTTCCGGCGGCCCCGGTGGTCTCGGTGCTCCCGGTGACCTCGGAGGCCTCGGTGCCGGACAGGATCCGTGCCAGTTCGTCCGTCGCCTCCCGCAGAAGCTCCCGCAGGCCGGGCAGTCGGGCCTCGTCGAAGTCCGGACCCAGACCGACCAGCGTGAGGGCACAGACCGGCGCTCCAGGGCGGGTGAGCACCGCGCGGGCGACCGAGGCGACCGGCTGTTCGTTGCGCCCGTACTCGACGGCGAATCCCGTGCGTTCGGCTTCCTCGATGTCGGCCAGCAGCCCTTCGGGTCCGTCCAGCGGGTGGCCGGACTCCTCCGCGGCGCGCAGATAGGGGCCCCGTTCCGCCGGGGCGAGGGCGGCGACGAGGGCGAGCGGGCCGGCGAACCGGTGAACGGGCAGGGCCCGGCCGTTCAGACTGCTGATCATCGCCAGCCGGTCGGGCCGCACGACGTCGATCACGCGGGACCGGTCGACCTCGGGCACCTGGAGGTTGACCATCAGTCCGGTGCGTTCGGACAGCGCCGCGAGAACCGAGCCGGCGAGGGCGCCGAGCGAGTTCCGGGCCGCCGAGGACGACAGTTGAAGGACCGCCGTGCCCGGCAGATAGCGGTCGCCGGCGCGCAGCACCCAGCCGCGCCGTACCAGGTCGACGAGCACGCGGTAGGCGGTCGCGCGATGCAGCCCGACCTCCTCGGCGAGGTCGGTGAGACGCGGCGGCTGGGACGCGCGGGCAACGGCTTCGACCAGGTCCAGGGCCTTGTCCACCGCGCTGCGGGGTGCCTCGGGCAATTCCGGCCCCTCCTTGTGACGTCGTGAGATGTGAGCGTACGGTAGCGCATGTTGCGAGAGACGATACGTCTGTTACGTAGAGCGTAACAAGAACCATGAAGCGGCCCATCGGCCCGGACGCGGCGGCTGCCGGGGTCCGGGCACGGCGACTACTGAGGTGAAGATGACGGACGAGACTTCGGGCGCACCGGCCCCGCACGCGCCCGCGGTGAAGGGCGCCGTCGCGGTGTACCGCGGCGCGACACTGTTCGACGGAACCGGCGCTCCGGCCCGGAGCTCGACGTCGATCGTGATCGACGGCCAGGTCATCCGGGCCGTCGGCGACGACGCCGTGATCGCCGAGGGCCTGCCCGCGGACGCCCGGATCTTCGACCTCGACGGCCGTTTCGTCATCCCCGGTCTGATCGACGCCCACCAGCACATCGCGACCCCGCCCGACCGGACCGTCGCCGAGGCGGTACTGCGCCGGCTCGTCCACAGCGGCGTCACGGCCATCCGTGACATGGCGGACGACCTGCGCCAGGTGGGCGACCTCGCGCGGGCGACGCTCGTCGGCGAGATCCCCGGCCCGGACATCCGCTACGCCGCGCTGATGGCCGGCCCCGGCTTCTTCGACGACCCGCGCACGCACCAGGTGTCCCAGGGCGAGACCCCCGGCGCCGTTCCGTGGATGCAGGCGGTCACGAAGGACACCGACCTGACGATCGCCGTCGCGCTTGCCCGCGGCACCCATGCCTCCGCGATCAAGGTGTACGCGGATCTCGACCGGGACACCGTCGCCGCGATCACCGCGGAGGCGCACCGCCAGGGCGTCCCCGTCTGGGCCCACGCCACCGTCTTCCCGGCCTCGCCCGGCGAGATCGTCGAGGCCGGCGCGGACACCGTCTCGCACGTCACCCTGCTCGCGTTCGAAGGCACGGACGAGCCGCTGACCAGCTACAAGACCAAGCCGAAGGTCGACCACGAGCGGTTCGCCGCCGGGGACGACCCCCGGGTCGAGGAACTCTTCGCCCTGATGCGCCGTCGGGGTACGGTCCTCGACGCGACCGCCGGCATGTGGGCGAGCGAGGCCCTCGCGGGCGAGGGTCCCGAGGACGCCGAGCGCGCGGCGGCCAACACCGAGCTCGCCGCCGTGCTCACCGCCCAGGCCCACCGCGCCGGTGTGGAGATCGCGACCGGCACGGACTACGAGACCGACGCCGAGGACCCCTTCCCCGCCCTGTACGACGAGCTGGTGTTCCTCGTCGACCGCTGTGGGATGTCGCCCGCGCAGGTACTGCGCTCGGCCACGCTGATCGGTGCCCGGAGCGCCGGGGCCGAGGACGTCATGGGCACCGTCGAGGCGGGCAAGCTCGCCAACTTCGTCGTCCTGGAGGACGATCCGCTGCGGGACATCACGCACCTGCGCAGCGTCACGCTGACCGTCAAGCGCGGCCGGCGCTTCGAGCGCCGGGACTTCGACGGGGCGGCCCCCGGCGCCGGACGGTCCGAGGGCGCTCAGGGCCCCGGGTCCGAGGTGCCCGCCGCCACCCCCGCCGCCGACGTGACCCGCCCCACCGACGTGACCCGCCCTGCCGAGGAGACCCGATGACCGACCTTCCCATGATCGTCAACGCGCTCGGGCAGCTCGACAATCCGAACGCCCCGCAGTCGGCCGAGGCCGCCGCGCAGCTCAACCCCTCCAGCGAGCAGATGACCGTCGACGCCCGCACGCTGGCCGACGCCCACGCCTCCGGCCTCACCGCCGTCAACATCACCCTCGGCTACACGATGGGCGATCTGCCGCCGTACGAGCACACGCTGCACGAGATCGCGGTCTGGGACGGGATCATCCGGGACAACGCGGCCGACCTCCTGAAGGTCCGTACGGTCGCGGACATCCACCGGGCCAGGGAGGAGCGCCGGATCGGGGTCGTCTACGGCTTCCAGAACGCCGTCGCGGTCGGCGACGACGTCGGGCGCGTCGCCACGTTCGCCGATCTCGGCGTCCGGGTCGTCCAGCTCACGTACAACCAGGCCAATCACATCGGTGACGGCTCCATGGCGCCGGAGAACCGGGGACTGACCGACTTCGGCCGCAGTGTCGTGGAGGCCCTCGACGAGCACCGCCTCATGGTCGACCTCTCCCACAGCGGCGAGCGCACCTGTCTGGAGGCCGCGAAGACGGCCCGGCTCCCCGTGTCGATCAATCACACCGGCTGCCGCGCGCTCGCCGATCTCCCCCGCAACAAGACGGACGAGGAGCTGCGCCTGGTCGCCTCGCGCGGCGGCTTCGTGGGCATCTACTTCATGCCGTTCCTGAACGTGTCGGGCCACGCGACGGCCGCCGACGTCGTGGAGCACATCGTCCACGCGGTGAACGTGTGCGGCGAGGACGCCGTCGGCATCGGCACCGACGGGACCGTGACGTCCATCGACGACCTCGACACCTACCGCGCGCACCTGGCCGAGCATGTGGCCCTGCGGCGCCAGGCGGGTGTCGGCGCGGCGGGGGAGCGCGACGACACGCTTCCCTTCGTGCTCGACCTGAGCGGAGTGGACCAGTTCCGGAAGCTCGTCCGCCTGCTGGAGCAGCGCGGCTACACCTCGGAACGCATCGAGAAGATCCTCGGCGGGAACTTCGTGGACTACGCGGACCGGGTGTGGGCCCCGTAGGTCTTCCGGTGGCCGGTACTCGGTAGTCGGCAGCCGGTAGGCCACTGCATCAAGTGCCCTGATGTTCATCCACGGTCGATTCGGTTGCCGCGGCACCCGAATCGATTGTTTGGGCTTGCTTTCGCGCCGTATGCGTTCGTACTCTGGCCGAAACCGCTCGTCGAACGTGTCGTCGACCGAGCACCGCGACCGGGCCGACCGGGTCGACCGACAGAGGAGCCCTCGATGGACCGCACTCGCCTGCAGCAGCTCCTGGCTCGTGAGAGCGCCGAGGCCGAGCGTCGAAACCCGCGCTCCAGGGCCGCGTACGAGCGCGCCGAGCACCTGTTCGGCCGCGTCCCGATGACCTGGATGAACAAGACCGCCGGAGCCTTCCCGCGCTATCTGGACAGCGCCCGCGGAGCCCGCGTCACCGACATCGACGGCCACGAGTACATCGACTTCTGTCTCGGCGACACGGGCGCCATGGCCGGTCACTCGCCCGAGGTGGTCGCCGAGGCGGTACGGGCGCGGTTCGCCGAGAGCGGCGGCGCGACCGCGATGCTGCCCACCGAGGACGCGGAATGGGTGGGCGCCGAACTGACCCGCCGCTTCGGGCTCGCCCGCTGGAGTTTCTCGCTCACCGCGACCGACGCCAACCGCTGGTCCATCCGCCTGGCGCGCGCGGTCACCGGCCGCCCGAAGATCCTGGTGAACAGCTACAGCTACCACGGCAGCGTCGACGAGTCGCTGATCGTCGTCGGCCCGGACGGCCACGGCACCGCCCGCCCCGGAAACGTCGGCGCACCCTGCGACGTCACCCTCACCAGCCGGGTCGCCGAGTTCAACGACCTGGAGCAACTGGAACGCGAGCTCGCCCACGGCGACGTCGCCGCCGTCCTCATGGAGCCCGCGCTCACCAACATCGGCATCGTGCTGCCCGAGCCGGGCTACCTGGAGGGCGTCCGCGCACTGACGCGCCAGTACGGGACCCTGCTCATCAACGACGAGACGCACACCTTCTCCGCGGGCCCCGGTGGCTGCACCGCCGCGTGGAGCCTGGAGCCGGACATGCTCACCATCGGCAAGGCGATCGGCGGAGGGATCCCGGCCGGGGCGTACGGGCTCTCGGCCGAACTCGCCGACAAGCTGCTCGGCCGCGCCGATCTGGACCTGGTCGACATGGGCGGCGTCG
Organism: Streptomyces sp. NPDC059371; assembly: GCF_042751995.1. Taxonomy (NCBI): domain Bacteria; kingdom Bacillati; phylum Actinomycetota; class Actinomycetes; order Kitasatosporales; family Streptomycetaceae; genus Streptomyces; species Streptomyces sp. NPDC059371. Next base: position 6,839 of record NZ_JBHYXD010000182.1, read on the forward strand.
GCGGCACCCTCGCCGGAAACGCCCTGTCCACGGCGGCGACGCGCGCCACCCTGGAACACGTCCTCACCGACGCCGCGTTCGACACGATGGCGAAGCTCTCCGAACGCTTCGAGGCCGGTGTGCGGGCGGGTATCGACGCATGGGGTCTGCCGTGGTCGGTGAGCCGTCTCGGAGCCCGTACGGAATACCGGTTCGCCGATCCCGCGCCGCGCACCGGAACGGAATCGGCCGCGGCGGCCGACACCGAGCTGGAGGACTTCCTCCACCTGTATCTCGCCAACCGGGGCATCCTGCTGACCCCGTTCCACAACATGGCGCTCATGTGCCCGGCGACCACCGAACAGGAC
>NZ_JBHYXD010000183.1:0-3379 GCF_042751995.1 Streptomyces sp. NPDC059371
GAGTTCTCAAGGAACGGACGCTTCCTTTGTACTCACCCTCTCGGGCTTTCCTCCGGGCGCTTCCCTTCGGTCTTGCGTTTCCGACTCTATCAGACTCTTTCGGGCCTGACTCCCAGTCAGCGGGTTTGTCTGCCGGCCTTTCAGCGCTTTCGCGTTTCGCGGCCTTTCGACATTCACTACGTTAGCGGATTTCCTCGGCGACTCATAATCGAGTTCCGCGGGTTCGAATTCAGACATGCAGGCATGCCGAATAAGCCCCCGCTGCGGGGAAGTCGTAGGTAGTGGGTTGGCCGCTCTCGGCTGCTGGCTGAACGCCGTAACCGGTTCAAGCGGCTCGGGCTACATTACGGACCCCCTAGGAGCGCGTCAAGTTGAACGGCGGCGGGGCGCATGCGCTCTATAAGGACTCACCGTGGGGTCGTCGGCGATCCAGAAACGCCACGGGTGGACGCCTCCGTCGCCGGAGACTCCGGTGCGCGGCCCGTTGCGTACCTGGTCGGAGGGGACGGGGGTCCCCGTCAGCAGTGTCAGGGGCGAACCCTCTGGGCCGCAGGCATCCGCTCCGTCGAGTGACCGGTCCACCCCCAGAGCCGTCGCGAGGCGCGCCGGCCCTTTGGCCAGTTCCTTGTCGTATCGGGCCGAGAGTCGACGTTTACGGGCGAGATCCGCGCCCTCGGTGACCTCGCCCGCCCGGAGCAGCACTCCACTGGGCCTGCCCCCCGGGCCGCACACCAGGTTCATGCAGTGCCACATGCCATAGGTGAAGTAGACGTACACATGACCGGGCGGGCCGAACATCACGCCGTTGCGGGCCGTGCGGCCGCGGTAGGCGTGCGAGCCGGGATCGTTCGGGCCGTCGTAGGCCTCGACCTCCGTGAGGCGCAGCTCAATCGGGCCGTCCGGCGTGGTCCGTACGAGGAGGCGCCCCAGCAGCTCGGGGGCGACGTCCAGGACGGGCCGGTCGAAGAAGTCCCGCGTAAGGGGCGTACGGTCAGGGGCCGCGATCATGGCGTACGAGCGTAGTCCCTCCGTCCTCGCCGGCGTGGTGGGGTCCGGGGCCGTTCGGCGGAGTCCGGACGGATGCTTGCCGGCGGGGTGGTCAGCGGTCCTCTCCGCTTGTAAGGGTGAGGACGCGGAACCGGTCGGGGCCGGATCGCGTTTGTAGGGATCAAAGGATCCAGACAGGCAGAGGACGAACAGGCATTGCCTGGGGAGGAAGTGACGACATGGGGTTCAAGCGGCTGCTTGCGAGCTTGGGGGCCGGTGGGGCTTCGGTCGAGACGGTGCTGACCGAGGTCAACACCGTTCCGGGCGGCGTCGTCCAGGGTGAGGTGCGGATCCAGGGTGGTTCGGTCGACCAGTCGATCGAGGGTCTGTCGGTCGGCCTGCAGGCCAGGGTCGAGGTCGAGGGCCACGACGACCAGGAGTACAAGCAGGACGTCGAGTTCACGAAGCTGCGCCTCGGCGGGGCCTTCCAGCTCCAGGCCGGCGCCGTGCACACGGTCCCGTTCGGTCTGGAGATCCCGTGGGAGACGCCGATCACCATGATCGACGGGCAGAGCCTGCGTGGGATGAACATCGGTGTGACCACCGAGCTGGAGATCGCCCGCGCCATCGACTCGGGTGACCTCGACCCGATCAACGTGCACCCGCTGCCGGCGCAGAAGGCGATTCTCGACGCCTTCATCCAGCTCGGCTTCCGCTTCAAGAACGCGGACATGGAGCGCGGCCACATCCGCAACACCCGTCAGCGGCTGCCGTTCTACCAGGAGATCGAGTTCTACCCGCCGTCGCAGTACCGCGGGCTGAACCAGGTGGAGCTGAGCTTCGTCGCGGACGACCGCGCGATGGACGTCATCCTGGAGATGGACAAGAAGCCGGGCCTCTTCAGCGAGGGCAGCGACTCCTTCCGCTCCTTCCAGGTGGGACTGCACGACTTCCACGGCACCGACTGGGCCGGATACCTGAACCAGTGGCTGTCGGAGGTCGGCAGCAAGCGGAGCTGGTTCTAGGCTCGAGGCACGGATTCCGCCGTTCAGGAGGTACTGACGTGACCGAGCTCAAGAGGCCGCCGCTTCCGCACGACTTCCATCCGCCGGTGCCGGCGTTCACGCTCACCAGCGGGGACGTCGAGCCGGGCGCGGTGCTGAAGGACGCGCAGGTCTACGCGGCCGGGAACACCTCGCCGCAACTGAGCTGGGAAGGCTTTCCGCCGGAGACGAAGAGCTTCGCCGTGACGTGCTTCGATCCGGACGCCCCGACGGGGAGCGGGTTCTGGCACTGGGTGCTGTTCGACATCCCGGTCTCGGTGACGAAGCTGCCGACGGGCGCGGGCAGCGGCAAGTTCGAGGGTCTTCCCGACAGTGCCGTCCAGGTGCGCAACGACTACGGGTCCCGTGACTTCGGCGGCGCCGCGCCGCCGGCCGGGGATCCCGCGCACCGGTACGTCTTCACGGTGTACGCCGTGGATCAGGAGAAGCTCGGTCCCGACGCGGACGTGTCGCCCGCCGTGGTGGGCTTCAATCTGCGGTTCCACACGCTGGCGCGCGCCCAGTTGATCGGTGAGTACGCCAATCCCGCAGCAGACTGACGTTCACCGAACGTTTGCCCGCCTCTGGTCATGGAAGTGATCAGGGGCGGGCATTTTTTATTGCGTTGTCCATCTCGGCGTGCCCGGCCAGAGTTGATCCCAGCCCGCCGCAGGTGGGCCGGTGCGCAAGAGGAGGTGGGCTGGATGCGGGACACGCTGGTACTGAACGCGAGCTTCGAGCCGTTGTCGACGGTGACGTTGAACCGAGCCGTCGTTCTGGTGCTGACGGACAAGGCCGTCGTCGAGCAGGCCCACCCCGAACTGCGCATGCGCGGTGCCGCGCTGGACATACCCGTGCCCCGGGTGATCAGGCTCTGCCGTTACGTCCGGGTGCCGTTCCGAAGACAAGCCCCGTGGTCGAGGCGGGGTGTGCTGGTACGCGACCGGCACAGGTGCGCCTACTGCGGCCGCCGGGCCACGACCGTGGACCACGTGGTCCCGCGTGCCCAGGGCGGCCAGGACTCGTGGCTGAACACGGTGGCGTCCTGCGCCGAGGACAATCAGCGCAAGGCGGACCGTACGCCGGAGCAGGCCCAGATGCCGTTGCTGCGGCAGCCGTTCGAGCCGACACCCGCGGACGCCATGCTGCTGGCGCTCGGCCGGGACGACTTCGACGCGCTGCCGGAGTGGCTGGCCCAGCCGGCCGCGTAGCCCGTACGACGCCGCTACGACGACGGGGCCCCCCCCCCCCCGGAGGGGGGGGCCCCCCCCCCGACCCCCCCCCCCGCCGGCCGGGGGGCCACCTCGCCGCCCGCGCCCAGCTCGGCGACGGCTCGGTCGACTTCCGGG
>NZ_JBHYXD010000183.1:3389-6875 GCF_042751995.1 Streptomyces sp. NPDC059371
CCGTACGGGGACGGGGCCCACCTCTCGCGAGAGGTGGGCCCCGTCCCCGTACGGCATCCGTCGTACGGCATCAGTCCGTGATGGACGGCTTCTCGCGGCGTTCGTTCCCGCCGCCGGAGTCTCCGGAGGAGCCCCGGCTGCCCGAACCCCCGCCCGGCGCACCGAAGCTGCCCATGGCGCCGCTGAGGCCCTTGAGCGCGTCACCGATCTCGCTGGGCACGATCCAGAGCTTGTTGGCGTCGCCCTGGGCGATCTTCGGGAGCATCTGGAGGTACTGGTACGAAAGGAGCTTCTGGTCCGGGTCTCCGGCGTGGATGGCCTCGAAGACCGTACGGACGGCCTGGGCCTCGCCCTCGGCGCGCAGGGCCGCGGCCTTGGCCTCACCTTCGGCGCGCAGGATCGCGGACTGCTTCTCGCCCTCGGCGGTGAGGATCTGCGACTGGCGGATGCCCTCCGCGGTGAGAATCGCGGCGCGCTTGTCGCGGTCTGCGCGCATCTGCTTCTCCATCGAGTCCTGGATGGAGGTGGGCGGTTCGATCGCCTTCAGCTCGACGCGGTTGACGCGGATGCCCCACTTGCCGGTGGCCTCGTCGAGGACGCCGCGCAGGGCCGCGTTGATCTCCTCGCGGGAGGTCAGGGTCCGCTCCAGGTCCATGCCGCCGATGATGTTGCGCAGCGTGGTGACGGTGAGCTGCTCGATCGCCTGGATGTAGCTGGCGACCTCGTACGTCGCGGCGCGCGCGTCGGTGACCTGGTAATAGATGACGGTGTCGATGTTGACGACCAGGTTGTCCTGGGTGATCACCGGCTGCGGAGGGAACGGGACGACCTGTTCACGCAGGTCGATGCGGTTGCGGATCGAATCTATGAACGGGACGACGATGTTCAGTCCGGCGTTCAGTGTCCGGGTGTAGCGGCCGAAGCGCTCGACGATGGCGGCGCTGGCCTGTGGGATGACCTGGATGGTCTTGATCAGGGCGATGAAGACCAGCACCACCAGAATGATCAGGACGATGATGATCGGTTCCATCGATGCTCCCCGTACCCTTCTCCACTCGGCAATTGCGAAAGATCTTATGGGTGTTGAAGATCTTGCTGGACGAGTCTGACAGAACGTCGCCTGCCACGTGGGGCGTTCGGTTCACTTGCGTTGTACGAGGTCACATGACGATCGCCGTGGCTCCGTCGATATCCACGACATCCACTTCCTGGCCCACCTCGTAGGCCTGGCCCCCGTCGAGGGAGCGCGCGGACCAGATCTCTCCGCCGAGCTTGACGCGGCCGGCGCCCGAACTGTCCACGCGTTCCAGGACGATGGCCTGTTTTCCCTTCAACGCCTCGATCCCGGTGGCGAGTTCGGGGCGCCGGGTGCGGTGCCGGGTCGCGATGGGGCGTACGACGGCGATGAGTGCGACCGACACGACGACGAACACGAGTGTCTGGACGACGACACCGCCGCCGAGACCTGCGGCGACCGCGCCGGCGACGGCGCCCACGGAGAGCATGCCGAACTCGGGCATCGCGGTCACCACGAGCGGGATGCCGAGTCCGGCCGCACCGATCAGCCACCACACCCATGCGTTGATGTCGTCCACATGGTCATGGTAGGACCGCGGCCCCCCGGCGGACAGAGCGCACGATCACGTCGAATACGCCGGTTGAGGGGTACGCGGGTACGCGGGCGGGGCGGTTCAGCCCATCGGCAGGCCCTGCGCGGTCCAGCGCTCGCCGACCTGCTCGACGACGAGGGGGAGACCGAAGCAGAGGGAGAGGTTGCGCGAGGTGAGCTCGAGTTCCAGCGGTCCGGCGGCGAGCACCTTGCCCTGGCGGATCATCAGGACGTGGGTGAAGCCGGGAGCGATCTCCTCGACGTGGTGCGTGACCATGATCATGGAGGGGGCGATCGGGTCCCGCGCGAGCCGGCCGAGGCGGCGCACGAGGTCCTCGCGGCCACCGAGGTCGAGGCCGGCCGCGGGCTCGTCGAGCAGCAGCAGCTCGGGGTCGGTCATCAGGGCGCGGGCGATCAGGGTGCGCTTGCGCTCGCCCTCGGAGAGGGTGCCGAACCTGCGGTCCAGGTAGTCGCTCATGCCGAGGCGGTCGAGGAAGGCGCGGGCGCGCTGCTCGTCGATGTCCTCGTAGTCCTCGTGCCAGCCGGCGGTCATGCCGTACGCGGCGGTGAGGACCGTCTGGAGGACCGTCTGGCGCTTGGGGAGCTTCTCGGCCATCGCGATACCGGCGATGCCGATGCGCGGGCGCAGGTCGAAGACGTCGACCTTGCCTAGGGTCTCACCGAGGATGGTGGCGGTGCCCGCACTGGGGAAGAGGTAGCTGGAGGCGACGTTCAGGAGGGTGGTCTTCCCGGCGCCGTTGGGGCCGAGGATGACCCAGCGTTCCCCCTCCTTGACCGACCAGGAGACCTGGTCCACCAGAGCCCGGCCCTCGCGGACCACGGATACGTCCACCAGCTCCAGTACATCGCTCATGAGCGCGTTGTCTCCCATTGCAGTCTCGGCCGTCGCTTGCGTCTGTGGACGAAGCCCCCAGGGAAAACCTACGCCACCGGTCGGGCACACCGACCCATCGGCCGGTCCTTAGGGTGGGGGCATGCTCTCCGAACCACGCTCAGGACGGCTGGCCTCATGGGGAAATGCCCTATTGGCCGGACTTGTTTCCCCGGACGACGCCGTGCTCGCCGTCGTCGGGGACGACGCGGTGCACCGGGTCGAGGGGTTGCCCGGCGAGTCGGGGCCCGTCGGGCTCACGCTCGCTCTCGGCCGGCTGCGCCGACTCGGGGTGACCGGGCTGCGGATCGCGTTGCCCGCGCCGGGGCATCCGCTGGGGCTCAGCGGGCCGCCCGAGTTCAACGCGCGCGCCCTCGACGCCGAGGAGGCCGTGGTCTGCCACGGCGCGGCGCTGGGGCTCGTGCCCGAGGTCTACGAGGCCGGGCCCGCCGGCGATGTCCATGTCGAGGTCGTCTGGCACTGCCTCGCCGTGCGCGAGGCGCCGCCCGCCGATGTGCCCTCGCTCGGGGAGGCGGAGCGGGAGCTGGCGGAGGCGCTCCGCGACGCGACGGAGGTGCTGTCGCGGCTGGACGTGGCCGGGTCGGGGCCGGTCGCGGCGGCGGCGATCGACGCGTACCGGGCTCGGGCGGAGCGGGGGCGCGAGGTGCTGGCGCCCGGGTACCCGCCGCGCGCGGTGCGGGTGCTGGAGCTGGCGCAGCGGGTCGGGATGCTGATCTCGGTGGCGCACGAGAGCGGGCACGGCGGTGCGGTGAGCGCGTCGGAGATGGCCGCGCGGACGGAGGCGCTGCGCCCGGTGGAGCGAACGGCCCGGCGGGCGCAGGTGGCGGCGTACAACGCGTTCGTGGAGGAGCGGGAGCGGGGGGCGCGCTGAGCTCGGCTCGGCTCGGCGTGCGGGTTCGGTCCGGTGGGTGGGTCGGGGCCGTGCCGGTGCATCAGCCCGTCGCCGTTGGGTGAGGGGTGGGCG
>NZ_JBHYXD010000184.1:0-6866 GCF_042751995.1 Streptomyces sp. NPDC059371
GGGGGCGGGCCCCCCCCCCGCGCGGGGGGGGGGGCGGGGGGGGGGGGGGGGGGGGCGGCCCCCGCGGGGGGCCCCCCCCCCCCCCCCCGGCCGGGCCGGCTGGCCGACGACGGCCGGGCCGTCGCCGGGTCCGGGGCCTGAGCCCCGACCGGTGGCGGCCCGCACCCGCGCCAGAACCGCGGTGGGTCGGTGTCCGGCCGTCACCGGCCGCTCCCGGCTCCGGCGGGTGCGGCCGCCGTCGGCCGGGGTGTTCGGTTGCCGCCGGGCGATGTCCGACCCTGCGGGGTGCGGTCAGCCGGGCTGCCGGTCGTCCAGGTACGCGCGCCAGCCGCCGTACCGCGTGATGTCGGGGGCGTCCTTCAGCGCGTCGGGTTCGCAGAGGAAGCCGGTCACGTGGGTGCCGTCGGCGAGTTCGACGCTGCCGAGGGTCATCGGGCGGGGGAGTGCCGCCAGCAGGCGTCCGAGGCCCTCGGCGGGCAGGCTCCACACCTCGGCCTCGACGGCGGCGCCGCCCGCGCCGACGTGGACCAGCCCCGGCTTCGGCGGACTGGTCGCCAGGGCGTGCAGACGGTAGACGGCGGCGGTGGTCGTCGTGCGTTCGAGGCGGGCGCCCAGAGACAGCAACTGCGGGTTCAGCGGCCGGCCGGACAGATGCGCCCCCACCACGGCGAGGCGGGTCGCCGGTTCCAGGAGGCGGGCGATCCCTGCGAGCCGTTCGTCGGTGAACGCCGGGCCGATCAGCATCACCCCGAAGGGCTGTCCCGCGGCTGTCCGCCCGGCCGGGACGGCGACCGCGGCCAGGTCGAACAGATTCGTCGAGTTGGTGAAGCGGCCCAGCCGGGCGTTGGCGCCCAGCGGGTCGGCGGCGACCTCGGCGAGCGTGGGATGGCCGGGCGCGGTCGGCAGGAGCAGCGCGTCGGCGTCGGCCAGTTCCGCGAGGGCCCGGGCGCGCAGGGACGCCAGCCGCTCCTGGTCCGCGTAGAGCCGGTGGGCAGGGATGTCCCGCGCGCGGGTGATGATCCCGGCGACGGTGGGGTCGAGCCCGGCACCCCCTTCGGAGGTCTGCTTGTCGACAAAGCTCCCCACAGCCGTGTAGCGCTCGGCGACGAAGGCGCCCTCGTAGAGCATCGCGGCGGCCTCGGTGAACGGGGCGAGGTCGAGGGTGCGTACGTCCGCCCCCGCAGCGACGAGCGCGCGCACCGCCGCCTCGTAGGCCTCCGCCCAGCCCTCGTCCAGTTCGCCGAGTTGTGCCGTCGGCGGGACGGCGACGCGCCACGGGCCGGGCGCGCGCTGTGCCAGGGGCGGCAGTTCGCGTCCGGAGGGGGACGCGAGGCGGGCGAGGGCCTGTTCGGCCTCCGGGAGGGTGCGGGCGAACACGGTCACGCAGTCCAGGGAGGCGCAGGCCGGGACGACGCCGGTGGTCGGCACCAGGCCGTGGGTCGGCTTGAGGCCGACGATGCCGTTGAACGCGGCGGGCACGCGTCCCGAGCCGGCCGTGTCCGTGCCGAGCGCCAGGTCGACGATGCCGAGGGCCACGGCCACGGCCGATCCCGAGCTGGAGCCGCCGCTGATCCTTTCCGGGTCCAGGGCGCCCCGGACGGCGCCGTACGGCGAGCGGGTGCCGACCAAGCCGGTGGCGAACTGGTCCATGTTGGTGGTGCCGAGCACGACGGCTCCGGCCGCGCGGAGGCGGGCGACCGCGGGGGCGTCGGCCTCCGGGGTGTAGGCGTAGGCCGGGCATCCGGCGGTGGTGGGCAGGCCGGCCACGTCGATGTTGCCCTTCACGGCGAGGAGCCGGCCGGCGAGCGGGAGGTGTTCTCCGGCGGCGACCCGCTCGTCCACGGCACGGGCCTCGCGCTCGGCCTCCGCCCGGGGGCGCAGGCCGATCCAGATCTCGGGGCGGTCCACGGCCTCGATACGGGCGTACGCCATGCGGACTCGGGTGAGGGCGGACATCGGAACTCCTTGCGCTGGGAGGGTGTCCCGCCCCCTGCCCCCTGCCCCCCGCCCGCTGCCCGCTGCCCGCTGCCCGCTGCCCGGGGTCCGGGGTCCGGGGCCCGTGATGTGTCCTTGGACCGCCGGGTTTCCCTGCCCGGCGGATCAGGGCCCTGGGGAGGAGACCGGCCGGGTGCGGGCGGCGGAGGAGGGGGGCCCGCGGGCGGGCGGAGGGCAGGTCGTAGGGGACGAAGAGCTGGGTCGTACGGGCGGAGAGCAGGGGCGGGCGGCGGGCGGAGACGGCGGCGGGCGCGGCCCCGGCGCGACGCGGGCGGGGCGCGGGGAGTCAGGACGCGGACGGTTCCAGGGGCGCGAGCACGAGCAGGGCCGTGCCCGCCTCCACCTGGGCGCCCGGGCGGGTGAGGATCCGCTGGACCACGCCGTCGATCGGGGCGGGGACACGTGACTCCATCTTCATCGCTTCCAGCGCGAGCAACGGCTGCCCCGCCGTGACCCGTTCGCCCGGAGCCACGTTGAGCTGCCACACCGACGCGGCGAACTCGGCCTCGATCAGCCGGCCGCCCGCCGGGACCGTCACCTCGACCGACGGCGCCGGTGCGGCCCCCGCGTCCTCGGCCCGCGTGAACTCGCCCGCCGCCTCCCAGGCGTCCCGCTCGGCGGAGAAGGCGTCGCCCTGCCGGGACCGGAACTCCGCGACGGACTCGGCGTTCTCGGCGAGGAAGGCCTCGTACGCGGCGAGGGAGAACGTGCCCTCCTCCACGCGTGGCACGAAACGGCCGGAGACGATGTCGGCCCGCAGTTCGAGGAGTTCGTCCGCCTCCACCGGGTACCACTTGATCCGGTCGAAGAAGCGCAGCAGCCACGGAGAGCCGGGCTCGAACGCGCCGCGCTGCTGCCAGGGCGACCACACCTGGGTCGTACGGCCGACGAACTGGTAGCCGCCGGGGCCCTCCATGCCGTAGACGCAGAGGTAGGCGCCGCCGATGCCGACCGAGTTCTCGGCGGTCCAGGTGCGGGCCGGGTTGTACTTCGTGGTGACCAGACGATGGCGCGGGTCGAGCGGGGTGGCCACCGGCGCGCCGAGGTAGACGTCGCCCAGGCCGAGGACGAGGTACTCGGCGTCGAAGACGGTGCGGTAGACGTCGTCCACCGAGTCCAGGCCGTTGACCCGGCGGATGAACTCGATGTTCCAGGGGCACCAGGGGGCGTCGTCGCGGACACCGGCCATGTAGCGGGCGATGGCCTCGCGGGTGGCCGGGTCGTCCCAGGACAGCGGGAGATGGACGGTGCGGGAGGGGACGACGAGCCGGTCGCTCGGGGGCAGGGCGCGGACCGTGCGCCGTACGGCGTCCAGGAGTTCGCGCTGGGGCAGCCGGCGCGGGTCCGTCTGGATCTGCAGTGAGCGGATGCCCGGCGTGAGGTCGGTGACGCCGTCGAGATCCGCCTTGGTCACCTCCTCCATCAGCGCGTGGACCCGCATCCGCAGGGCGAGGTCCAGTTGCATGGGCCCGAACTCGACCAGCAGGTTGTCGTCGCCGCTGCGGCGGTACGTCACGTCGCCGTCGCGGGCGAGCACCCCGCCGTCGACGATCGCGGGCCGCGCCGAACCGTCGTCGGCCAGCGGAGCGAAGCGCACGGTGTCGCCGGGGCGGAGCTGGCCGAGCTTCCAGCGTTCCGTGCTGACGACGGTCGCCGGGCACACGAAGCCGCCGAGGGAGGGGCCGTCCGGGCCGAGCAGCACCGGCATGTCGCCGGTGTAGTCGACGGCGCCGACCGAGTAGGGGGTGTCGTGGATGTTGGAGGGGTGCAGGCCGGCCTCGCCGCCGTCGGCGCGGGCCCAGCGGGGCTTGGGCCCGACGAGCCGCACTCCGGTGCGGGCCGAGTTGAAGTGGACCTTCCAGTCGGCGGCGTAGAAGTCGTGGATGTCGTCCTCGGTGAAGAACTCCGGTGCCGCGTGCGGTCCTTCGAGGGCGCCGATCCGCCATGCGGCGGTGAAGCCGGGGCGCTCGGTGGGCGGCACGGGTGTCCCGCGTTCTGTGACCGTGCCGCCGTGCAGGACGTCGCCGGTGCGCAGGGCCCGGCCGCCGTGGCCGCCGAACCGGCCGAGCGTGAAGGTGGCGGCGCTGCCGAGGAAGGCGGGCACGTCCAGGCCGCCGCCCGCGAACAGTACGTAGGTGCGCAGACCGTGCCCGTCGGGCGCCCCCACCTCCAGCACCGCCCCGGCCGGCACGGTCACCGGCTCCCACCGGGCGACGGCGGACCCGTCCACGGTGACCGGCGCGGGTGCGCCCGTGACGCAGACCGTCGTGGCGTGCGAGAACCTCAACGCAGGTCCCCGCAGGGTGCATTCGAGTCCGGGCGCGCCCTCGGGGTTGCCGAGCGCGCGGTTGCCGAGCCGGAAGGAGAGGTCGTCCATCGGGCCGCACGGCGGTACCCCGACCTGCCAGTAGCCGGTGCGTCCCGGCCAGTCCTGCACGGTGGTGAGCGTGCCGCCGGACACGACCTCGACGCGCGGGGTGGGATCGCTCACGCCGGCCAGCGTGGCGGTGGAGTGCGCCGCCTTCCGGAAGGCCGGTTCGGCGAGCGCGGCCCGCACCAGGCCGAGGTTCGTCTCGATGCCGTCCACGCGGGTGGCGGCCAGTGCCTCGTCGAGGCGTTCCAGGGCCTCGGCCCGGTCCGCCCCGTGGGCGATGACCTTCGCGAGCATCGGGTCGTAGGAGGTGGTCACCTCGGTGCCGGTCTCGACCCAGCCGTCGACACGGACCCCGCCGGGGAACTCGACCCGGGTCAACAGGCCCGCGCTGGGCCGGTGTTCGCGCGAGGGGTCCTCGGCGTACACCCGTGCCTCGACGGCGTGGCCGCGCGGTGCTCCAGGTTCCCGTACGACATCGGACTCGCCCCGGGCCAGCCGCAGCATCCAGGCGACGAGGTCGACGCCGTAGATCTCCTCGGTGACCGGGTGTTCCACCTGGAGGCGGGTGTTGACCTCCAGGAAGTACGCCTCCTCGCGGGCGGCGTCGTAGACGAACTCGACGGTTCCGGCCGAGCGGTAGCCGACCGAGGCGCACAACTCGCGTGCGGCGGAGGCGAGCCGGTCGCGGACGTGGGAGGGCAGGCCGGGGGCGGGTGCCTCCTCCAGGACCTTCTGGTTGCGGCGCTGGAGCGAGCAGTCACGGTCGCCGAAGGTGACGACACGGCCCCGGCCGTCGCCGAAGACCTGCACCTCGACATGGCGGGCGTGTTCGACCAGGCGCTCCAGGAACACCCCGGCCGAGGAGAAGGAGGCCGCCGCGACGCGCTGCACCCGGTCCCAGGCCTCGGTCAGTTCCCCGGCGGAGCGACATGCCGACATGCCGATGCCGCCGCCACCGCCGGTGGCCTTGAGCATGACGGGGTAGCCGATGCGGCCGGCCGCCTCCAGGGCCTCGGGGAGACCGGGGAGCAGTCCCGTGCCCGGTGCCAGCGGTACCCCGGCGGCCTCGGCCGCCGCCCGCGCCGTGTGCTTGGCGCCGAACAGTTCGAGCTGCTCCGGTGCGGGCCCGACGAACACGATCCCGGCGTCCTCGCAGCGGCGGGCGAACGCCGCGTCCTCGGACAGGAAGCCGTATCCGGGGTGGATGGCCCCGGCCCCGGTGTCCTTGGCGGCCTTCAGGACCAGGTCGCCGTCGAGGTAGGACTCCTTGGCAGGGGCGGGGCCGAGCCGTACGGCCTGGTCGGCGAGGCGGACGTGGGGTGCGGCGCGGTCGGCGTCGGAGTACACGGCGACGGTGCGCAGGCCCAGTTCGCGGGCGGTGCGGATGATGCGGACGGCTATCTCGCCGCGGTTGGCGACCAGGAGGGTGTCGAAGCTCATGCGGAGTCCCCGATCGTCATCGCGACCGCGGTCGGCTCGAAGCCGTTGCACGGGTTGTTGATCTGGGGGCAGTTGGAGACCAGCACGATCACATCGCGGTCGGCGCGCAGGGTCAGCCGGCGTCCCGGGGCGGAGAGGCCGTCGACGATGCCGAGGGTGCCGTCCTTCTCGACGGGCACGTTCATGTACCAGTTGATGTTCGACACGAGATCGCGCTTGCCGAGGCCGTAACGGGCGCCCTCGGCGAGGAAGTTGTCCACGCAGGCGTGCTGGGACCAGGTGTGGTGGCCGTAGCGCAGGGTGTTCGACTCCTTGGAGCAGGCGCCGCCGACCGTGTCGTGCCGGCCGACCTCGTCCTCGGTGACGGTCATGAGCGGGGTGTGCTCGTTCGACATCAGCACGCTGCCGGTGGTCAGGAAGATGTTCCCCTGGGCCTGGATCGTGTCGGGCGCGCTGTAGCGGACGGAGGTGTCCGCGGCGTCGTACACCAGGAAGTCGACGGCCTGGTTGCCGTGCAGGTCGGTGACGGTGAGCGTCTGGCCGGCGCGCAGGAGCGCGGACCAGGCGGCGCGGGCCGGGACGGTGGCGTGCGTCATGCGAGCCCCCTCGTGGCAAGGAATTCGGCGGTGTTGAGGAAGGCGCGGCGGCCCTCGGGTGTGGCCTCCCACAGCGGGTCGCCCGCCGCGGTCGCCCGCGCGCGCCAGGCCAGCACCTCCAGGGGGGTGCTCGTGTAGGCGGGGCGCGGGTCGGCCGGGTGCGGCACGTTCGCGATCAGCACCGTGACGTCCTGCTCGGCGCGCAGTGTGACGGCGGCGCCGGGTCCGGCCGAGCCGGTGAAGTCCGGCGAGCCGTCGTCGCGTATCTCCACACCCTGGAAGAAGGAGAGCGAGGGCGGCAGATCGCGGGGCCCGAGCCCGTTCTTGGCGGCGGCCAGCTTGAACAGCTCGCGGCCGGCCGGTGACGCGGACTGCGGGGTTCCGTCCCCGTAGCGCCCGGTGTTGCGTACGAGTGTGGAGGTGCCGCACAGGGCGTCGTGGCGTCCGGAGGTGTCGGCGAC
>NZ_JBHYXD010000185.1:0-6701 GCF_042751995.1 Streptomyces sp. NPDC059371
CGGCGGACGTCCGCCGGCGCCCCCGTCCGCCGGGAATGCCCCGCCGACCGGCGCACGCCCACCGCCGTTCGCCGCACACCCGCTTCACGTAACCGAATCCCGACCCGGAAGGTCTCCCATGGCCACGATCGTGTCCGTCTCCGGAAGCCCCTCTCCCACCTCCCGCACCACACGGCTCCTGCGTCACCTGGACGACCGGCTCCGCCTCCACGGCCATGAGGTGATTCCGCTGGAGGTACGCGCGCTGCCCGCCCACGCGCTGCTCGGGGCCGACTTCCAGCACCCCGCCATCGTCGAGGCGGCCGCCCTCTTCGAGGGGGCGGACGGGGTGGTGATCGGCACGCCCGTGTACAAGGCGGCCTACTCCGGCCTGCTGAAGTCGTTCCTGGATCTGCTCCCGCAGTACGCGCTGGCCGGCAAGACCGTGCTGCCGCTCGCCACGGGTGGCAGTACGGCCCATGTGCTGGCCATCGACTACGCGTTGCGTCCGGTGCTCACGTCCATGGGCGCGTCGCACATCGTGCCCGGCTGGTTCACCCTAGACAAGGACATCACCGCCGGTGAGGACGGCACGGCCGTGATCGCACCCGTCGCAGCCCAGGCACTGGCACAGGTGACGGACCACTTCTCGGCCGCGCTGGGAGGCCGTACGACCGCACTCGCGTCGACCGGCTGAACCGGCCGGCCGGCACCGCCCCGCGCATCGTGGATGTCAGTCCCCGGTGCCAGGGTGGAACCATGTGTCCTGTGCCGTCAGTTCGTCGTCAGAACCGGCGGGCCCACCTCAAGCCGCCCCGGCGGTCTGCTTCTCAGAGGCTGAGCGGACCGCAGGTCAGCCGGTAGGCCTCCTGGATCCAGGACTCCTTGACATGCGGGTTCACTCCGCAGGCCAGGGACGCGCTCCCACCGCCGAACCAGGTGCTCACGCTGCCGTGGACGTCACGGCCGGGGCAGGCCACGGTGAAGCTCGCGTCGACGGCCTGGACTGCCTCGGCCTCGACGAAACGCCCCGCGTGCCCGTGCGAGTCGACCCGGACCGGGTAGCGCCGCCGATCGGCGGACTCTTCCCCCGGAGCGGCCAGTTGCTCGACGTCCCGCTTGAGGCGCTTGGCGAGCGCGGCGAGGACCTGGCTCTCTGACACGCGGTCGTCGCTCGTGCTGACCTGGGGCGCGATGTTGCGCACGAGCCCGGGGTGGAACGTGACCCAGCCGTCGCTCTCGCGGACGTTCACGACCGATGAGACTTCGGTGAGTCGCCGCTCCCGGTGCACCGAGGTCCACCGGACGGCTCCGCCCGCACAGGACGGCGTGGACGCGGTGGCCTTCGTCCCGGCCTCGGCCGTCGCC
Source organism: Streptomyces sp. NPDC059371 (assembly GCF_042751995.1). Taxonomy (NCBI): domain Bacteria; kingdom Bacillati; phylum Actinomycetota; class Actinomycetes; order Kitasatosporales; family Streptomycetaceae; genus Streptomyces; species Streptomyces sp. NPDC059371. Next base: position 1,348 of record NZ_JBHYXD010000185.1, read on the forward strand.
CTCGCCACCGGTTTCCCGGTCGCCGTCGTACAGGCCGCCGCGAACGGCAGCACCGCGCACAGCAGCGCCACCGTCGCCCACCCATGAAGTCGGGTCATCCCGCTGTGCGCCATTCGCTGTCGTTCCGCTCACTCAAGTGCCGGACCCGGCCGTTCGGGCCATGGGCTCCAAGATCCGGGAGTCTGCGAATATAGGCTCTCTGACCAGCAAAAACGGAGTTCGTGATGCGGTCGTGACGCCCCGGCGCGGTGTGCGTGCCGCCCTGGTGGGTGCGGCGGGACGGGCCGTTCACGGCTCGCCCGTCCCGCCCCCCCCCCGGAGGCCGATGCCGGCTCACGTCGTGCGCCACTCCTCGGCCAGCAGTTCGTACGACCGCACCCGGTCCGCGTGCTCGTGGGTGATCGTGGTGATGAGCAACTCGTCGGCCCCGGTCGCCTCCTGGAGCTGGGCCAACTGGCCGGCGACCCGTTTCGGGGAGCCGACGAACTGGGTGTCGAGGCGGTCCTGGACGAGTGCCCGGTCGGCGTCCGACCAGATGTGGGCGCGCGCCTCGTCCGGAGTGGGGAACTGGATGGCTCCCTCGGCCGTACGGATGCTGCGGACCCACAGGCCGTATCCCGCGGCGAGTTCGCGGGCCTTCTCGTCGTCCTCGGCGACCACGACGTCCGCGGACACGGTGACGTACGGCTTGTCGAGGACGACGGAGGGCTGGAACGCCGCCCGGTAGCCGTCCACCGCCTCCAGCACGGTCGCCGGACTGACGTGGTAGTTCGCCCCGAACCGCAGTCCGTTGCGGCCCGCGACGTCGGCGCTCTGCCCGCCACTGCTGCCGAGGATCCAGAGTTCCAGTTCGGCGCCCTCGCCCGGGACGGCATGCGCCTCGACCCCGTCCGCGGAGCGGTAGGTGCCCGCGAGCAGCGCGAGGATGTCGTCGATCTGCTCGCCGTAGTCCTGCGACTCGGCGTGGGGCTGCTGGAGGAGGGTGCGCTGCAGGGCGACCCGTGGTGAGCCGAGAAGGTGTTCGAAGGAGAAGCGGGCCGGTATGCGGAGCCCGTTCGGGGCGCGGCCGTCGACCACGGGGGTCGCGGTCGCCGGCGGAGCGGCGGACTTGCCGGGCGGCCGGCCGCCGGAGCGTCCGAGGCCCAGGTCGAAGCGCCCGGGGTGCAGCGCGTCGATCAGGCCGAACTCCTCCACCGTGGACAGGGCGGTGCGGTGACCGAGTTGCACGGCACCCGCGCCGAGCCGGATGGTCGAGGTCGCGGAGGCCGTCAGAGCGAGGACGACCGCGGGCGAGGTTCCGGCCACACCCGGGTTGAGATGGTGTTCGGCGAACCAGTAGCGGGTGTACCCGAGGTTCTCGGCCCGCTGGGCCAGGTCGATCGAGTTGCGCAGCGCGTCCGCGGCGGTGGAACCCGAGGAGATCGGGATCAGGTCGAGGACGCCGAGAGGGATTTCGGACATGTGCGGAGGCCTCCTCAGCGCTCGGCGGATATGCGGATGGGGTCGGGAACGGTCGGCGCCGGGGACTTCACGACGCCGCCCGGCCGGCGTACGCCTCGGCGTCGGGGTGGGCGAGGCCGAGGTGGTCGCGCAGGGTGGTGCCCTCGTACTCGGTGCGGTGGACGCCGCGTTCCTGGAGGAGCGGGACGACCTTGTCGGCGAAGGCGTCGAGGCCGCCCGGGGTGATGTGCGGGACGAGGATGAAGCCGTCGGATGCGTCGGCCTGGACGAAGTCGTTGATGGTCCGGGCGACCGTGGCCGGGCTGCCGACGAAGGCCTGCCTGCTGCCGGTCTCGATGACGAGGTCGCGGATGGACCACTTGTTGGCGGCGGCCCGTTCGCGCCACTCACGGGCGGTGGCCAGCGGGTCGCGGTACATGCGGACCTGGGCGCGGCCCCGGGCGACGGTGTGTTCGCCGAGGTCCGGGTCGATGTCGGGAAGCGGGCCGTCCGGGTCGTACGCGGACAGGTCGCGGTTCCAGACGAACTCCAGGTGCTTGATGGCGGTCGCGCCGCTGACCTGCAGGCGTCGCACCTCGCGGGCCTGCTCCTCCGCCTCGGCGTCGGTGTCCCCGAGCACGAAGGTCGCGGCGGGCAGGATCAGCAACTGGTCGGAGCGGCGGCCGTACCGGGCTAGCCGCCCCTTGACGTCCGTGTAGAAGGCCTGGCCCTCCTTGAGGGTGGAGTAGCGGCTGAAGATGGCGTCGGCGCTCGACGCGGCGAACTCGCGGCCCTCCTCGGAGTCACCCGCCTGGAAGATCACCGGGCGGCCCTGCGGGGAGCGCGGGACGTTGAACTGCCCCTCGATGTCGAAGTGCTGTCCGTGGTGGACGAAGGCTCCGGCCTTGGCGTCGTTCAGGAAGGTGCCGCCCGCCCGGTCGGCGACGATCTCGTCCCCGTGCCAGGAGTCGAAGAGTTCGTTGGCCGTGGCCAGGAACTCCTTGGCCCGCGAGTAGCGCTCCTCCTGCGGCAGGAAGCCGCCGCGGCGGAAGTTCTCGCCGGTGAAGGCGTCCCAGGAGGTGACGACGTTCCAGGCGGCGCGCCCGCCGGAGAGGTGGTCGAGGCTCGCGAACTGGCGGGCCACCTCGTAGGGCTCGTTGAAGGTGGAGTTGATGGTGCCGGTCAGTCCGAGGTGTTCGGTGACGGCGGCCAGCGCGGCGAGCACGGTGAAGGTGTCGGGGCGGCCGACGACGTCCAAGTCGTAGACGTGTCCGCCCTGTTCGCGCAGCCGGAGGCCTTCGGCGAGGAACAGGAAGTCGAACTTGGCGCGCTCGGCGGTGCGGGCGAAGTGCGCGAAGGAGCTGAACTCGATGTGGCTGCCGGCCTCGGGGTCGCTCCACACGGTGGTGTTGTTGACGCCGGGGAAGTGCGCCGCGAGGTGGATCTGCTTGAGCGGCTTGCTCATGGTCGGGGGTCCTTCCGGCTCAGGCGGTGGTGGCGTAGCGGTTCGCGGGGCGGGCGAGCCCGAGCAGTCCGCGCAGGGTGTCGGCCTCGTAGGCCCGCCGGAACACGCCCCGGCGCTGGAGTTCGGGTACCAGTCCCCGGGTGATCGCGGGGAGGTCGTGCCCGGCGACGGCGGGCCTGAGCCGGAAACCGGACAGTCCCGCCTCGCCCAACTCCTGGAGAAGATCGGCGAGTTCGGTGGGCGTTCCGGTGAAGATCCGGGCGTCGCTCGTGTACGGGTGGCCCGCGAGGGCGTCCAGTCGCTCACGGCGGGCCTCGGCGGCACCGGGGGCGTCGTCCAGGAAGACCACGAGGTCGCCGAAGACGTGCACGGTCTCGTCCCCGCGGCCGGCCGCGGTCTGTTCCGCGCGGATCTCCTCGACGACGGCACGCGCCTGGCCTGCGTCGTGCGGGGTGACGTAGCCGACGTCGGCGGCCCTGGCCACCAGTCGGTACGGGACGGTGGCATGGGCCAGGGCGCTGACGATCGGCTGACCCTGGGGCGGCCGGGGCGTGATCGAGGGGCCCTTGACGCTGAACCGGCGGCCCTCGAAGTCGATGTAGTGGAGCTTGTCGCGGTCGATGAAACGGCCGGTGGCGACATCGCGTATCTCCGCGTCGTCCTCCCAGCTGTCCCAGAGCCCGCGGACCGCCTCGACGTAGTCGGCCGCCTCGTCGAAGAGGTCGGTCACGAGTTCCTGCCCGGTGGGCGTGCCGTAGTCCTCGACGCGGAACGGCGGGATCGTACGGCGTCCGAAGTGCGCGGCCTCGTTCTGGCGTGCCGAGACCTGGACGCGTACACCCGCACGGCCGGTGCTCACATAGTCGAGGGTGGCGATCGCCTTGGAGATGTGGAACGGCTCTGTGTGGGTTGCGATGACGGTTGGCACCACGCCGATGTGACGGGTCAGCGGCGCGATCCGCGCGGCGATGAGGACGGCGTCCAGGCGGCCGCGGACCTGGTCGGTGCGGCCGTCGGGTTCCGTGGGCGAGGAGGACTGGAGGCCGAGGGCGTCCTCGATGGTCACGAAGTCGAGCAGACCGTGCTCGGCCTCGGCGACCAGATCGGCCCAGTAGGCGGCGGTGAGCAGTTCACCGGGACGGGCGACGGGTTCGCGCCAGGCGGCCGGGTGCCATCCGGCGCCGTCGAGGGCGACGGCGAGGTGCAGAGGAGAGGGTGACGAGGACACGGGAGGTGCCTTCCTGATCGGCCGTACGAGGAATCGCGCCCCGGCGGGCGGGGCGGGGCTGTGTGGGAACGGGTCAGGGGCGACAGAGCGCGCCGGCGACCCGCAGCAGATCGATGTGCGGCCGGCCGTACAGGTGCAGGGGCGGGGGCGCGAGCGGTCGCGGCGCGCGGCGGGACACACGACGCATGTGTCTCACCTCCGCCCCCTCGGCCCGGTACTCCCGGGTCCCTCGTCCGCCCGGCCCGTGCGGGTCCCCGCCGGGGTGCCGCACGGTCCTCGACAGGCCCAACCTCACTGGTGCGCCGTTTCTTCCGGCTGCCCGGCCTCTTCCTGCCTCGCGGGCAGGGTCCGCTGTCCGCCGGGGGTGCGGACGAGCACGAACCGTGTGCGGCGGCGCAGGGTGAACCCGATCGACTCGTAGAGCCGGATCGCGTTCGTGTTGTCGGCGGCGGCGTGGAGGAAGGGGGTTTCTCCCCGCTCCCTGATCCCCGCCGCGACCGCCCGGACGAGGCGGGTGGCCAGGCCTTTGCCCCGGTGGTCGGGATGGGTGCACACGGCGCTGATCTCGGTCCAGCCCGGCGGGTGCAGGCGCTCGCCTGCCAGGGCGATCAGTCGGCCGTCTTCCCGGATGCCGAGATAGGTGCCGAGCTCGACGGTGCGGGGCAGGAAGGGGCCCGGCCGGGTGAGGGCGATCAGGTCGAGGATCTCGGGCACGTCGGCGAGGCCGAGTCGTACGGCTTCCGGCGCGGGCTCGGAGTGCAGCGTGGTGGCGGTCAACTGGACCCCGTCGCCGCTGTGTTCGATCGTCCAGCCGTCGGGAACGGACTGGACCGCGGTGACCGGGGTGACCGCTCCCGGACCCACCAGTTCGGCCAGGTCGTCCCACGAACGCGGGTCGGCGGGGTCCGCGAGGGCGGTGAACGGGGACACGTCCGCGGGATAGCGGGCGGCCCGGCCGACGCGTTCGGCGAGGTGGGCGTGCGGACCTGTCAGCGCGGCCCACGCGGCGTTGTCGAGGACGTGCGGTGGGGTCGGACGCGGGGAAGGGGCGGGTGCGGGGTGGACGCTGGTGGACATGGCGGTGCGGGTTCTCCATATCTGGAACGCGGCCGGACGCGCCCCGGGACCCCCCCCCCCGCGCGCGGGGGGGCCCCCGGGGGGCGCCCAAGAACCACGCGGCGCCCCCCCCCGCGGCGGCGGGGGGCGCGCGCGGGCCCCCCC
>NZ_JBHYXD010000186.1:0-5097 GCF_042751995.1 Streptomyces sp. NPDC059371
GGCCCACGGCCCGCCGCCCCTCACCGGACCTGCCGGCCGTGACGCCCTACGCGTCGCCGCCCGCCGCGCCCGGGTCGGCCGCCCGCACGTCGAGAAGCTGGTAGCGGTCGACCGCCTGCTTCAGCACCGACCGGTCCACCTTGCCCTCGCGGGCCAGCTCGGTCAGCACGGCGACCACGATCGACTGCGCGTCGATGTGGAAGAAGCGCCGGGCCGCGCCACGCGTGTCCGCGAAGCCGAAGCCGTCCGCGCCGAGGGACTGGTAGGTGCCGGGCACCCACCGGGCGATCTGGTCGGGAACCGATCGCATCCAGTCGGAGACCGCCACGAACGGACCCTGGGCGGAGGACAGCTTCCGCGTCACGTACGGGACGCGCTGCTCCTCCTCGGGGTGCAGCAGGTTGTGCCGCTCGACGTCGACCGCCTCGCGCCGCAGCTCGTTCCAGGAGGTCGCCGACCAGACGTCGGCCCTGACGTTCCACTCCTCGGCGAGGATCCGCTGCGCCTCCATCGCCCAGGTGACGCCGATGCCGGACGCCATGATCTGCGCGGGGATGGTGCCCGAGGCGCCCTCGCTGAAGCGGTAGAGGCCCTTCAGGATGCCCTCGGCGTCCACGTTCTCCGGTTCGGCCGGGTGCTGGAGCGGCTCGTTGTAGACGGTGAGGTAGTAGAAGACGTCCTCGCCGTGCGGGTGCTCCTCGGACGAGCCGTACATGCGGCGCAGACCGTCCTGGACGATGTGCGCGATCTCGAAGCCGAACGCCGGGTCGTAGGCGACACAGCCGGGGTTCGTCGAGGCCAGGAGCTGCGAGTGGCCGTCCGCGTGCTGGAGACCCTCACCGGTCAGCGTCGTCCGCCCGGCGGTCGCGCCCAGGACGAAACCACGCGCCAACTGGTCGGCCATCTGCCAGAACTGGTCACCCGTGCGCTGGAAACCGAACATCGAGTAGAAGACGTAGACCGGGATGAGCGGCTCGCCGTGCGTGGCGTACGCCGAACCCGCGGCGATCAGCGAGGCCGTGCAGCCCGCCTCCGAGATGCCGTCGTGCAGCATCTGGCCGGTCGGCGACTCCTTGTAGGCGAGCAGCAGTTCGCGGTCCACCGACTCGTACTGCTGGCCGAGCGGGTTGTAGATCTTCGCGCTCGGGAAGAACGAGTCCATGCCGAACGTGCGGTACTCGTCGGGCGCGATCAGCACGAACCGCTTGCCGATCTCCTTGTCCCGCATGAGGTCCTTGAGCAGCCGCACGAACGCCATGGTCGTGGCGATGGACTGCTGGCCCGAGCCCTTCTTCACGCTCGCGTACGTCTTGTCCTCGGGCAGGGTCAGAGGCTTCGACCGCACGATCCGCGTCGGCACGTAACCGCCGAGGCCCTTGCGGCGGTCGTGCATGTACTGGATCTCCTCCGAGTTCCGGCCCGGGTGGTAGTACGGCGGCGCGCCGTCCTCCAGCTCCTTGTCGGAGATCGGCAGGTGCAGCCGGTCGCGGAAGCCCTTGAGGTCGGCGACCGTCAGCTTCTTCATCTGGTGCGTGGCGTTGCGGCCCTCGAAGTTCGGGCCGAGCGTCCAGCCCTTGACCGTCTGCGCCAGGATCACCGTCGGCTGGCCGGCGTGCGCCTTGGCCGCCGAGAACGCCGCGAAGATCTTCTTGTGGTCGTGACCGCCACGCCCCAGGTGCAGGATCTGGTCGTCGCTCATGCTCTCGACCATCGCGCGCAGCCGGTGGTCGTCACCGAAGAAGTGGTCGCGGATGTACGCGCCCGTCTCCGTGGCGTACGTCTGGAACTGGCCGTCCGGCGTGGTGTTCAGCCGGTTGACGAGCACCCCGTCGCGGTCCTGCGCGAGCAGCGGGTCCCAGGTGCGGTCCCAGACCAGCTTGATGACGTTCCAGCCGGCGCCCCGGAACTGCGACTCCAGCTCCTGGATGATCTTGCCGTTGCCGCGCACCGGGCCGTCGAGGCGCTGGAGGTTGCAGTTCACGACGAAGGTCAGGTTGTCCAGGCCCTCGCGCGCGGCGATCGAGAGCTGGCCCAGCGACTCCGGCTCGTCCATCTCGCCGTCGCCGAGGAACGCCCAGACGTGGGACTTGGAGGTGTCCGCGATACCGCGCGCCTCCATATAGCGGTTCATCCGCGCCTGGAAGATCGCGCCGAGCGGGCCGAGGCCCATCGACACGGTCGGGAACTCCCAGAAGTCCGGCATCAGCCGCGGGTGCGGGTACGAGGACAGTCCGTGGGGCGCCTTCGACTTCTCCTGGCGGAACGCGTCGAGCTGCTGCTCGGAGAGCCGGTCGAGAAGGAACGCGCGGGCGTAGATGCCGGGGGAGGCGTGCCCCTGGAAGAAGATCTGGTCGCCGCCGTCGCCCTCGTCCTTGCCGCGGAAGAAGTGGTTGAAGCCGACGTCGTAGAGCGAGGCGGAGGAGGCGAAGGTCGCGATGTGGCCGCCGACGCCGATGCCGGGGCGCTGCGCCCTGGAGACCATCACGGCGGCGTTCCAGCGGGTCGCGTTGAGGACCTTGCGCTCGATCTCCTCGTTGCCCGGGAAGAACGGCTCGTCCTTGGTCGCGATCGTGTTGACGTAGTCCGTGCTGCGCATCTCGGGCACGGCCACGCGCTTCTCGCGGGCTCGCTCGATCAGCCGCAGCATCAGATAGCGGGCCCGCTCGCGGCCGCGCTCGTCGACGGCGGCGTCGAGCGAGTCGAGCCACTCCTGAGTCTCCTCAGGGTCGAAGTCCGGGACCTGGCTGGGGAGGCCGCCAATGATGATCGGGTTGCGATCGGATCCGGAAGCCACGCTGTTCCTTCGCTGTCAGAGGGCTGTCTTCGTGGGTTTTCCCTGCATCTGCACCGATCCCCATCGTGTACCCCGCGAACGCCTACGTCATCTCTACCAGGGGGTAACCGAGACGCTCGTGGGGACCGTTGGGACGGTCTCGACCAAAACGTAACGATACGCTCAGGGGGTGACGCGTTCCGCAAAGCCGTTCGGCTTTCGCACGCACCGAGGGTTCCGAAGGGAATAAATGGGGCAGAAGTGTGTGGTGCCCGTCACGCGGCGTCATGATGGCCCGTCGGGAGTTGCGTCGGCACTGCCAGGATCGTCACCGTTTCGGCGGTCTCGGCGGCCGGGTACTTGCGCGATCCGCTCCGTCCGTGTGGACTACGGCCAACGCTTCGCGTACGCGCGTGGCTGAGATCCCCCCGCTCTGGACGAGCAGAGGGAGACCCCCATTCCGAAACATGATCAGGAGGCAAGCCGTGAGCGCGACCGCGGACCACGCGGAGGAGCGGACCAACCCGGCCGCCAGGCTGGGGTTCGAGCCCGGACAGGTGGTCCAGGAGATCGGCTTCGACGACGACGTTGACCACGAGCTCCGTGAAGGCATCGAATCGCTGATCGGCCAGGATCTGGTCGACGAGGACTACGACGACGTCGCCGATGTGGTGCTGTTGTGGTTCCGGGACGAGGACGGCGATCTCACGGACGCACTGGTGGACGTCATCGGTCTCCTTGAGGACGGCGGCCAGATCTGGCTGCTGACCCCGAAGACCGGCAGGGACGGTTACGTCGAGCCCAGCGACATCAGCGATGCCGCACAGACAGCCGGCCTCTCCCAGACGAAGAGCATCTCCGTCGGCAAGGAGTGGTCGGGCACCCGCCTGGCCACCCCCAAGTCGAAGCGCTGAGCTGCAGCCCCGTCTGCAAGCAGAGCATTCGTGAGGCCCCCGCCGAGCCACCTCGGCGGGGGCCTCACGCATACCCGCAACCGGCACCCCGGGGACCTGGCGGGGGTCGCGCCGTCGCCTCGAGCCGATCACTGCGTACGCTGGTCGTCACCCGAACAGACCCTTGGAAGGGAAGCGAGTGACTATGGCCGTCGAGGTCGGCACCAAGGCCCCGGACTTCGAGCTGAAGGACAATCACGGCGCCACCGTGAGGCTGTCCGACTTCCGGGGCGAGAAGAACGTCGTACTGCTCTTCTACCCCTTCGCCTTCACCGGCGTGTGCACCGGCGAGCTGTGCTCCCTGCGCGACAACCTGCCGCAGTTCACGGACCGCGACACCCAGCTCCTCGCGGTCTCCAACGACTCCATCCACACCCTGCGCGTCTTCGCCGAGCAGGAGGGCCTGGAGTACCCGCTGCTCTCCGACTTCTGGCCGCACGGCAACATTTCGCGCGCGTACGGCGTCTTCGACGAGGACAAGGGCTGCGCCGTGCGCGGCACGTTCATCATCGACAAGGAGGGCGTCGTCCGCTGGACCGTCGTCAACGCGCTGCCGGACGCGCGTGACCTGAACGAGTACGTCAAGGCGCTCGACACCCTGTGATTCTTCGGTTCCAAGCCCTGCGAGGCACGGGAACCCGTCACTAGGATCGAACCGTTGATCCGATACCAACGCACTTACGGGGCTCCCCGCCCCTGAACACCATTGGGAGGATTCGTGGGAGTCAGCCTCAGCAAGGGCGGCAACGTATCGCTGTCGAAGGAGGCCCCGGGACTGACCGCGGTCATCGTCGGCCTGGGATGGGACGCCCGGACCACCACCGGCGTGGACTTCGACCTCGATGCCAGTGCCATCCTCACGAACGTGGACGGCAAGGTCAGCAGCGACCAGAACTTCGTGTTCTTCAACAACCTGAAGAGCCCGGACGGCTCGGTCGAGCACACCGGTGACAACACCACCGGCGAGGGCGAGGGCGACGACGAGGAGATCAAGGTCAACCTCGCGACCGTTCCGGCCGACGTCCAGAAGGTCGTGTTCCCGGTCTCGATCTACGACGCCGAGAACCGCCAGCAGTCCTTCGGTCAGGTCCGCAACGCGTACATCCGCGTGGTGAACCAGGCGGGCGGCGCGGAGATCGCCCGGTACGACCTCTCCGAGGACGCCTCGACGGAGACCGCAATGGTCTTCGGCGAGCTCTACCGCAACGGCGCCGAGTGGAAGTTCCGTGCCATCGGCCAGGGCTACGCCTCGGGCCTGCGCGGCATCGCGCAGGACTTCGGCGTCAACGTCTGAGTCCGCGGGCCCTCGGGCATCCCGGTCCGGGGGGGGGGGGGCACACGGCGGCGCGCCCACCCGCCACACCCCACCAA
>NZ_JBHYXD010000186.1:5107-6354 GCF_042751995.1 Streptomyces sp. NPDC059371
CGGGCGCCGCGCCTGCCACGCCGCAGCGCGCGCCCCCACGGGGGGCCGCCGCCGCCCCCCCCCCCGCGGCGGCCCCCCCCCCCCCCCGGGGCCCCCCCCCCCCCCCCGGCCGTACCAACAGAAGATCGCACCTCGGGAGGACCAGCATCATGGGCGTCACGCTCGCCAAGGGGGGCAATGTCTCCCTCTCGAAGGCCGCACCGAACCTCACACACGTGATGATCGGGCTCGGCTGGGACGCGCGCTCCACCACCGGAGCCGATTTCGACCTCGACGCGAGCGCGCTGCTGTGCAGCGCCGGCCGTGTGCTCGGGGACGAGTGGTTCATCTTCTACAACCAGCTCAAGAGCCCGGACGGCTCCGTCGAGCACACCGGCGACAACCTCACGGGTGAGGGTGAGGGCGACGACGAGTCGATCCTGATCGACCTCGCCAAGGTCCCCGCCGTGGTCGACAAGATCGTCTTCCCCGTGTCCATCCATGACGCGGACAACCGCGGCCAGACCTTCGGCCAGGTCGGCAACGCGTACATCCGCGTGGTGAACCAGGCGGACGGCCAGGAGCTCGCCCGCTACGACCTCTCCGAGGACGCCTCCACCGAAACGGCGATGATCTTCGGCGAGGTCTACCGCTACAACGCGGAATGGAAGTTCCGTGCCGTCGGTGAGGGGTATGCGTCGGGACTGCGGGGCATCGCGCTCGACTTCGGGGTCAATGTTTCCTAGACCCACCTGTATCAGCCGAAGGCGGCCCCTTAGACTTCGTGGTCAAAGGTAGGTAAAGCCGAGTACGGCACGGGGGCTGCGCACTCCCTGAGCCACCGCTTGGGGGTGCCCCCACCACACGATGATTGGGTAGCCAGTGCTTCTGAAAACCTTCGGCTGGTCGTTCGCGATCACCGCGCTCGGTCTGGCCGCGGCGGCCGTCTACGGGGGGTGGACCGCCTTCGGCGTCGTGGCGATCCTGGCCGTCCTGGAGATCTCGCTGTCCTTCGACAACGCGGTGGTCAACGCCGGAATCCTGAAGAAGATGAGTGCCTTCTGGCAGAAGATCTTCCTCACGGTGGGTGTGCTGATCGCCGTCTTCGGCATGCGTCTGGTCTTCCCCGTCGTGATCGTCGCGATCAGCGCCAAGATCGGCCCGATCGACGCGGTCGATCTCGCGCTGAACGACAAGGACCAGTACCAGCAGCTCGTCACCGACGCCCACCCGTCGATCGCGTCCTTCGGCGGCATGTTCCTGCTCAT
>NZ_JBHYXD010000187.1:0-6232 GCF_042751995.1 Streptomyces sp. NPDC059371
ACGGGGTCGGCGGTGACGTATTCGTAGGGGTTGGCGTTGCCGCCGTGGACGGGGTCGGTGGACAGGAAGCGTCCGGTGGTGGGGTTGTAGAGGCGGATGCCCATGAGGGTGAGGCCGGTCAGTGTTTCGGTGGAGCGTTGTTTGCCGCCGAGCCAGCCGTAGCGGGTGGTGGTCTGGCCGGTGCGGGTGTTGCCGTATTCGTCGCTGTCCAGGGCGGTGGGGGCTTTGGTGGTGTCCAGTGGGAGCTGGAGGGCTACGTCGCCGTGGACGGTGGTCAGCTGCAGGACGGTGTCGCCGGTCTTGCTGGTGGTGGCGGCGAGGTCGCCGGAGGCTGATTCGACGGTGCGGGTGAGGGCTCCGGTGGTGGTGTCCTCGATGGTCCAGCGGGGGTTGTCGCTGTCGTTGTCGTAGTGGTTGAGCTTGGATGCGGTCTCGGTCCAGGTGCTGCCGCTGCCGGTTTCGATCTTCCAGGAGCGGAAGCGCAGGGCGGCGTCGAGCTGCCAGGTCTGGCGTTGGCCGGCTGCGGTCTGCTGGTAGGCGAGGTCGTTGGCGTAGTAGCCGATGGTGCCCTGGTTGGGGACGGCGGTGGTGCGGCCGAAGGCGTCGTAGGTGTAGCCGGAGTCGATGATGCGGTCGGCGCTGTCGTAGCTGGAGTTGGTGGTGGTGCCGCCGCTGGTGGGGCAGTCGGCTCCGGGGGTGCCGGCGGTGGTGGTCAGGGACTTGCGGTTGGTGTGGTTGTCGAAGGTGTAGGAGCGGCGGGTGCAGGTCGTCTGGGCGGTGTCCTCGGCCGTGGTGAGTCGTCCGGTGGTGTCGTAGCCGTAGTTCTGGCTCGACCAGCCGGCGTGGCTGGTGACCTGGCCGTGGACGGACTCGGTGACGGTGTCGGAGTAGACGATGGTGGCGTCGCTGTCACGGGTGTAGGTGCGCTGTGCCGCGGATCCGGTGGTGTCCTCGGTCTGGGTGAGGGTGTAGCCGCCGGGCAGCTTCTCGGTGGAGACGGAGCCGTCCGCGTCGTAGGTGGCTTTGAAGGTGCCGGCCACGGAGTCGGTGGTGCTGGTGACCAGGCCGCGCGGTTCGGCGGTGTGGTCGTAGGTGTAGGTGACGGTCGAGGGCGCGCTGTCGGTGACCTTGACCGGCCGGTCCAGCAGGTCGAACTCGGTGGTGGTGGTGCCGTTGTCGGCGTCGGTGTAGGTCACCTGGCGGCCCAGCTTGTCGTAGGCCTTGGTGATGGTGCCGCCGGTGGGAGAGACGCTCTTGAAGGCCCGGCCGGTGGCCGGGTCGTACTGCGTGGTGGCCTCGGGGACCGTCTGGCCCACGCCGCCGGTCACGGTGACCTTGCTCGGGCGTCCCGCGTTGTCGTACGTCGTGGTGGTGGTGCGGGTGGAGCCGTTGGCGGTGTCCGTCACCTTGGCCGGGTTGCCGAACCAGTCGTATTCGGTGGTGGTCGTGGGCAGCTGGGTCGGGTTGGAGCCGCCGCCGGTGATCGCACCGCCCGCGGAGACGGAGCACACCTGGTCGGCCCATTCGGGGCGGCCGGCGCAGGCGCCGGTCCCGGTCGCGGACCAGTACGTCGTCACCCGGGTGCCGGCATCGGTGCCGCCGGCGCCGGGCAGGAGCTGCTTGGTGACGCGGCCCTGGGCGTCGTACTCCGTGCTCTCCGTGATCGCCGACCCGCCCGGGTCCTTGATCGTTTTGGTGGGGAGGCCCTTGGCCCAGTCGTAGTCGGTCTGGACGGCGCGGGTCTCGCCCTGTACGGAGGGGTGTTCACGGACCTGGGCACCGACCGTGGTCCTGGTGATCTGGTCCTTGACCTTGGCGGTGCCGTCGGTGGGCCGTGACTGGTCGTAGTCGTTGACCGTCCAGCTGCGGGCGGTGACCGAGGTGCCGGCCGGAACCAGGACGGTCGTGTCCTGCTTGAGGTCGGCGGTCAGGTCGATACGCCGCAGCGGGCCGTATTCCTCCAGCTTGCGGGTGCCGGTGTCGTTGTAGACGGACTGGTTGTCCAGCAGGGCGGCCCGGTCGGCGCCGGCGAGCTGGGCGATGCCGAGGTCGGCCTGGGTGGCCTTGTCGTCAGCGCTCGTGCCCAGGGCGACAGCCCGGTTCGCGGCGCTCAGTTCCCGCACGCTGTTGCCGAAACGGTCGTACTCGGTGGTGGAGATGTATCCGCCGGGGGTGGCGGAGTTGACCTCACGGCCCGAGACGCCCAGGTAGTGGACCTCGGCCCGCTTGTAGTCGTTGGCCGCGAGCGAGCCGCCGGAGTTGGAGGAGGGGACGGCGTCGGCGGGCAGGACCGCGGTGGCGTCCGTGGGGGCATCCGTCTGGCCCCACGTCTTCACGTCCGAGGAGCCCAGCTGGTACGGGGCGGTGGCGCCGGTCAGCGGGACGTCGTAGACGACGCTGGTGACGGCGGTGCCTTGCGGCACGTCCGTCGTGCCCTGCTGCAGTCCGGAGCGGCTGGCCTTGAGCAGCATGCCCTCGCCGGCGGTGGCGGCGTTGCCCGCCTTGCCGTAGGTGAAGCTCCAGGGCAGTTCACCGGGCGGAGTGAGCTGGGTGATGCGGCCGTCGGTGTCGTAGGCGTACTCCGTCTTCAAAACCGGACTGATCTGCGGGTTCCATGTCTGCCGCAGCCGGCCTGCGTCGTCGTAGAGGTAGTTCTGCACCGCCTTCGACGTGGCCGTGGACGCACCGGGTTCGGTGGACCACAGACGGATCTCCTTGACCTGGTCCGCGAAGTCGCCGAAGGCGTTCGCGGTGGCCGTGGTCGAGGACGCGTAGACGAACTCCAGTGCCCGGCAGCCCTTGGTCGAGGGGTCCGACGTGCACGCCGCGGCGGTGGCCGCCGAGGTCGGAGCGATGACCCGCTTGGGGCGGGCCAGCTTCTTGCCGCCCACGGTCACCGTCTCGGAGACCACGGTGGTCGTGGAGTTGCTCAGCCCGTCCAGCAGAGTGCTGGAGACCTGCCAGGTGGTGGCGTCGGAGGCCGGCTTGGTGAACTCGGTGACCGTTCCCTCGGTGTCGGTGAGGGTGAAGCTGCCCGAGACGCCGCCCTTGAGGGTCAGGTCCTCCGAGCCCGGCTCGGGGATCCAGCCGTTCTTGGCCGCGTTGGCGGTGAAGTAGGTCTCCTCGCCCTCGGAGTCGACCAGGGCCACCGCGGTGTCGGAGATGCTGCGCAGGTTGCTGTAGTCGGACTCGGTCATCTCCGCAGCAGTGCCGGTCACCCACTCCTTGCCGAAGATGGGAGCCTGGCCCTCCTGCTTGGTTCCCTTGTCGGGAACCCGGGAAGACGCGGTGCGCGAGGCGGTCAGACCGAACGCCGAGGCGTCGGTGGCCGTCAGACCGTAGTCACCGGTCAGCAGGTTCACGCTGCCCGGACCCACTTCGTCGGTGGCCGCACCGTCGGCGTTGCGGTCGACCACCACCGTCAGCGGCTCCGTGCTGCCCGAGGCGCTGCCCGGACCGGTGAAGTCGGCCTTGATCTGCACCGACCCGTCCGGGTCGACGGTGCTGGTGGCGTTCCACACCAGCTTGGCGTTCTTGCCGTTGGTCAGCGGCACCGGCCACGCGCTCACCGGCTGGCCGCCGCTGGTGACATCCCCGGCGGGGATCTTCACCCAGGCGTCCGCCTCGGAACGCCGCCAGGAGAAGGAGACGTTGTCGTACGTGCCCGCCGCGGCTTCGGCCACCAGCGGCAGCCGGCGCGCGGTGCGCTCGCCCTCGCTCGGCTCGACGAAACCGCCCGGGCCGGCGTGGAAGGTGTACTCGGTCGCCTCGGACTTGTTGTCGGCCTTGTCCACGGCCCGCACCTGCAGGGTGTGGGTGCCGTTCCTGGGCGGGGTGATGGTGATGTTCTTGTCGGCGCTGGATCCGCCGGTGGAGACCTTCGTCCAGGTCACACCGTCCAGCGACCACTCCAGCCAGTTGTGGTCAGAGGCCGGCGGAGTGACCGTGAAGGTACCGGCCGTACCGGCACCCTTGACCCACTTGTCCGACGGGTAGTCCGTGGAGGTGATCTTCGCGGGGGCCGAGGGAGCCTTGGTGTCGACGGTGAACGTCTTCCACGCCGACCAGCCCACGTTGTAGTGGGTGCCGTCGTAGGGGTTGGTGCGGAACTTGTACGTCTTGCCGTCCGTGAGCAGACCGGAGGGCACCGTCACCGACGCCACCTGGCCGGAGGGCACGTACTTCGACACCAGGTAGTTGCCGACCTGCGTGTCGGTGGCGGAGTCGCGGACCTCGAAAGTGCCGTCGACCTTGTCACCGTCAGCGTCGACGAAGGTATCGCGCAACGTCGGCGTCGTGGTGTTGACCACGTAGGAGCCGCCGTAGGAGAAGTACGGCGGACCGGCCTCCTGCTTCGTGCCCGTACGCGGCCGGTAGTTGTAGTTCACCACCAGCTTGGGCGGGTTGGACGCGGCGTTGGCCGAGTTGACCCGCTTCCACTGCGCCAGCACCGACTCGTCCGAGGCACGCAGACCCATGTTGCCGCGGGTCGCCTTCGCCGACGCCCACTCCTGCACCAGCGTCGACACATCGGCGTTGATCCAGCCGTCCGGCTGGGACGAGCACGAGGGACTGCCCGAGGTCTCGCTCGAGGTGGCCTTCTTCGCCGTCCACGCCGGCTGCGCGGTCCAGCGCGAGGAGGTCGAGGCGGCGCCGGTCGACCACACCTCCCACGGGTAGAGCTGGCAGACGGTGTTGCCCGAGTGGAAGTTCCACAGACTCAGCTTCGCGCTGGACACCAGCGCGTCCTGGATCGGCGAGGTGTTCCACGAGATGAACGACCGGGCGGTACGCGCCGTCCCGTCGGTGTTCTTCGTCCCCGGGTTACCGAAGTCCAGCTCGGTGTCGGCGGACCAGTCGACCGTCTCGCCCTGCTGCACATAGGTGTCGAAGACGTTCGACAGCGAGGACGTGGAAGGGTCGACGGTGACCGGGTACTGCGTCCTGGGGTCGGTGAGGAACTTGGCGTCCGGCGTGATCACCAGGTCGACGCCACCCTTGCGGGGCACCACCTTCAAGCCGACCTTCGCCCGGTGCGTGTGCTCACCGGACCGCTTGTCGACCGACGCGTCCCACATCACCGGGGCCGGCATCACGGCCCGCTTCTTGCTCTTCCTGTCCGTGAAGACGACGCTTCCGTCCTTCAGCTGCCGGACCTTCAGGCCCTTGGCCTTCAACGGCAGCGTGTAGGAGTAACCGTCCGCACCAGGACGCTCGTTGATCCGCACGTACTGCTCGAAGCCCGTACGGGTGGCCTCAACGATCACATCCCCGCCGGGGACGGCGTTGCCGTAGGTGGCACGGTTGCCGTCCAGCTTCGGCTTGGGCAGACCGCCCTTCCACTGCAGGCTGATCTGCTGATCACCCTCGCCCAGCGTCACCAGGTCCCGCGCGTCGGCCGTCTTTCCCTGCGACAGCGCGGTCAGCCGCTTGCCGCCCGGCTTGGCGAACGCCAGACCCCGAGGATGGGCCTTCGGCTCAACCGACCCGTCCGCCCTGCTCACCAGGTCCAGGTCGACAGCGCGCCAGTGCCCTGACGCCTCATCCCGGAAACGGATGGGACCAGCCGACAGCTCCGTGGTCAGACTGCCGTCCGCATGGACCCAGGTGGTCGACGTCTCGGTCCGCTCGGACAGAGCCTCCACACGCTTGCCCGACAGACGCGCCAGCACACGCGCCGACGATATGTCCGCAGCCGACGTGGCGTAGTGCTTCTTCGTCCCCGCTGATTGGGCACTGGCCGCAGAAGCCGACGCCGAGGAGACAACGCCCTCGGCTCCCTGCAGCACAGTGACCGCCATCGTGGCGGCCAAGGACACAGCGATCCGCTGCGTCCATCCCCGTTGCGGATTGGGCCAGACGCGTCCGCGCCCAGCCCCCATCCTTTGCCTCATCACAGTCCTAAAGCTCGCAACTGGCCCACGAGTTGGGCCAGCCCACGGAACTTAACTGATCTTCAGGTCAGGCAAATCGCCACACAGGGGACGCAGGCAGTCTTTACAAACATGATCAATGCGCAAAGCTTACGCAAAGCCTGCACATTGGCACCCCACAGCCTCATCGCGGGAATCTCCCCGCAACCTTCACAACACCCCTCACACCAACCCCCGCTACCACCAGGCAATTTGACCCACCGTCACCACACCCGGGAAAGCAAAACCCCTCACCCACAGCAGCACACCACACAGACCCACCACCCCACACCATGAAGAAATTTGCAACCGCACCCACT
>NZ_JBHYXD010000188.1:0-5913 GCF_042751995.1 Streptomyces sp. NPDC059371
ACCTACATCTCCCTGGCGGCGTGTCCCGGCCGACGCGCTGTCCGGGCCCCCGGCCGCGGGGGCACCCACCCCGGCGGCCCGGGGCGGGCGGCTCGGACGGTGGTCAGCGGGACTCAGCGGCCGGCCAGCGCCTTCAGCGTGGCCTCGGCCGTCGCGGTGCTCGACTGAGGGTTCTGACCGGTGATCAGCTTGCCGTCCACGACGACCTTGTCGCTCCACGGCGCCCCCGTCTCGACCGTGGCGCCGCGCTCGCGCAGCACGCTCTCCAGGAAGAAGGGGGTGTTGTCGCCGAGACCACCCTGGCGCTCCTCCTCGTCGGCGAAGGAGGTGAGGTCGCGGCCCGCGAACGTGAAACCGCCGTCCGCGGTCGTGGCGCTGAGCAGGGCGGCGACACCGTGGCACAGCGCGGCGACGATCGTGCCGTCGGCGTCCGCCTCGTTGAGGAGACGACCGAGATCCGCGTCGTGGGCGAGGTCGGCCATGGGCGCGTGACCGCCGGGAATGTAGAGCGCGTCGTAGTCGCTCAGACGCACCTCCGCCAGCGGCAGCGGGCTGGAGAGCTGGTCGTCGATGCTGTCCAGGTAGGTGCGGAACTCCTCGGCGTCGGTCTCGGACACACCGCCGCGGCTGTCCAGGCTGAGGGCGTCGACCGTCGGGCGGACGGCCCCGGGCGTGGCGATGTCCACCTGCGCTCCGGCGGCGCGCAGCACCTTGTGGGAGGCGGCGACCTCTTCCGCCCAGAAGCCGGTCGGATGCGTGGATCCGTCGGCCAGGACCAAGCTGTCGGCGGCGGAGACGATCATCAGGATCTTCGACATCGGTATACCTGCTCTTATCTGTGGGACGACTCTGGAAGCGCGGTGCCTGTGGGCCGCGGACCGCGGTGACGCGGTGCTCAGGACAACTCCAGGATTCATCACGGAAATGCCCTGCCGCCTCTGCCGCGCCATAAGAAGGGTTATGGACGAGAGGTGGCCGATCTCCCCGGGATGTGCAGCGGGGCGTCGTACGACGAGAGGCCCCGGGCCCCGCCCTCACGGTGTACCCATCAGTAGAATTTGATGACCGGAAGAAGTTCATAAACTTTGTGATGGATGGAGGTGTCCATGCCCGGCCTGGACCTACTGGCGACGTTCCTCGAGATCTACCGCACCGGGTCGCTGTCCGCGGCGGCCGCGCGGCTGGGGGTGAGCCAGCCGGCGGTCACCGGACAGCTCGCCCGTCTCGAGGAACAACTGGGCGAACCGCTGTTCGTCCGGTCGAGCAAGGGAGCACAGCCGACGCCCCGGGCGGCGGCGCTGGCCGCCCGTGTCGGCCTGCATGTCGACGGGCTGCGTACCGCCCTGGCTCCTTCGGGGCGGGAAACCACGCTGGAGGGCACGGTTCACCTGGGCGGAGCGGCCGAGGTGATGTCCCTTCAAGTACTCCCCGCGCTGGCACCGCTCTCGGCCCGCGGACTCCGCATCCGGGTGACGCTGGGCCTGGCCGAGGAGCTCCTGTCGGCGCTGACGGCGGCACGTCTCGACCTGGTGGTGTCCGCGGTCCGCCCCCAGCAGGAGGAACTGTCGGTGTCGCCGCTGGTGGACGAGGAGTTCCTTCTGGTGGGGCCACCCGCACTGGCGCACGCCGTGGACCAGGAGCGGCTGGCCGCCGACCCGGTCGCCGCGCTGTCCCAGCTACCGCTGGTGGCCTACGCGGCCGATCTTCCGATCATCCGGCGGTACTGGCGCAGCGAGTTCGGGCGGCGGCCGCCCAATCAGGTCGCGGTCACCGTTCCGGACCTGCGTGCCGTGCTGGCCGCGGTGGTGGCCGGCATGGGCATCTCCGTGCTGCCCCGCTACCTCGCCGCTCCGGCACTGGCCGCGGGCGAAGTGGTGCAGATGCACCGGCCGGAGGTGGAGCCGTTGAACACCCTGTATCTGGCGTCCCGGCGCGAGGGGTCGGCGAGCCCGGCCCTCGCCGCCGTGTGGGAACACCTGGCCCGGGCGGCCCAGGAATGGAACAGCCTCTGACGCCGGGTCAGTCGGACCGGAGGTTCTCCAGGGTCGAGCGGGTGTCGGTCTTCACCCACCGGGAAACCTCGCTGACCTCGGGCGGGGTGGTCGTCCCGTAGGAGGACGTATACGCGCTCCAGCTCATCTGGTACGTCATCCAGCCGTCCCGCACCGCGAGGGTCACCGCCCGGCTGCCGCTGGTTCCCGTGCCGGACGTGGTGTCCTCGGTCACGAGATAGGCCTCGTCCCCGAGACCGGACACCTCCTCCACCTCGTAATCCTCGTACCGCTGGCCGTACTCGGACCACACGGCCGTGAACTCGGGAGCCGGGTCGGTCGTCTTGTGCAGGTCCATCTCCACCGAGAGGTACGCGTCGGCGTAGGAGGAAGTGGAGGACGTCTTCAGGGAGATGCTGCAGTAACTCTGATCGATCGCCTTGTGCTTCAGCGAGTTGTGCGTCGGGGCGTTGTCCTCCTCGGCGTACTCGGACCGCAAGGCGCTGTAGTCGACCGCGGAGCAGAGATTGGCCTTGGCCCGGTACCCCGCGAGATCCGGGTCGTCGCCCAGCGGACCGAGAACGACGATGCCTCCGGCCCACAACACGGAGGCTGCCACCGCACCTACCGCCGCCCACAGCACCGCGCGCCCCGCGGTCCCCTTGCCGCCGGACGGCGGGGGAAAGCCCGGCGGCTGTCCGTACGCGTACTGCTGGGCCGGAGGGTAGACGGGAGGCGACCCGTAGGCGCTCGCCGGTGTCGGGCCCGGTGTCGGGCCCGGCGTGGGTTCGGGTCTTGGCAGCGGTAACGGCTGCTGTGCCTGCGCCTGTGCCTCAGGCTGCGCCTGCGTCGGGAGTTCCTCGGGCCGATCCTGCATTCGGTGCTCCTTGGTCGTGGGCAGTGCGGTCAGATGGCGGAACGGGGCCGGGCAGGCGACACGCGTGCGGTGTCAACAGGCAAATTCTAAAGGGCAGTTCAACGGAATTGACCTTGCCGTATCGGCCGTTGCTCAGGCGCTGGTCTCGCCGGAACGGCGCGTCGCGACCGACGCGCGAGCCCGCGTCGTGCCGGGTGTGAACGCGCCGAAGGGTCCCGCAGACGATCTGCGGGACCCTTCGCGGTGGTCGATCGGAGAACCGTCAGGCGGCCTTCTCGATCTTGGTGACCTGCGCCTCCATGACATCGGACGACACGTCGGGGGCCTTGTCGCTCAGAATGTTCATCGCGTAGAAGACGGCCAGGGTCGAACCACTGCGTACGACCGCGTACGTCACCGGGATCTTGGTTCCCTCGATGTCGCTGGTCATCGAGTACGACACCGCCTCGTCACCGAGGGCGGGGGCCTTCACGGGCTTGACCTCGGTGTAGTGGTAGTCGGTGTGCTCGTAGGAGTTGCACTTCCCGCTCTGGGCGCGCAGGTCGGCGACCACCTTCTTGGCGTCCGCCTCCTTCTGCGCGAGGAGCCCGACGCGCAGCACCGTGGCGTCGGTCGCCTTCAGGTTCGTCACCGAGCGGGACACACGGGCCGTCGCGTCGGGTTCGGTGCCCAGCAGGAACATGTCGGCCAGCGCCTGGCAGGTGGCGGGGTTCGCGGGCACGCTCACGTCGGGGATCTCGTCGTCGGGAGTGTCGCGGACGCGGTAGCCCTTGAGATCCTTCTCGGTGAGCACGGCCTTCGTCAACTGCGCCTCGGTGAGCGGCTTCAGCCCCTCCTGGGCGGCGGGCTTCGCCTCGGCGGCCGGCTTCTTCGAGCCGCGGGCACTGCCGCCGGTGTTGCTGTCGGTGTCCTTCGCGCCACACGCGGCCGTCGCGGCGAGCGCCGCCATCGCGCAGATGCCCACCAGGACGCGCCCCGGAACTGACTTCACTTTCGTCCCCACCCTCATGTCTTCATGGACGCGTTCACGACAACGACCGCGCCGAGCCGCATTCAAGCTCACAACCAGCGGGCTTTGCCAGTGCGTTAGAGTCCCTTGGCGTAACGATCAGAGATCGACAACTTGGTTGTACGCCGCGACAGTGGTTCTCGACACTTCGAGGTCACTGCGTGACGGTTCCGGCCATGTGCCGCGGCGGACGTGCCCTTGGTGGCATCGGGCCGGTCGAGTCAGGAGGATGGACTCATGGAACCGGGAGCCAGGGATTCGAATGAGGAGAGCGACCGCATCTTCGAGCTCGAGGCGGAAGTCCAGCAGCTCAAGGAGGCGGTCACTTCGCATGCCGTCGTGGACCAGGCCATCGGGATGATGGTCGCGCTCGGCCGGGTGTCCCCGGACCAGGGCTGGGCCGTACTGAAGGACGTCTCGCAGCACACCAACATCAAGCTCCGCAACGTCGCCGAACTGATCCTGGTCTGGGGACGCGACGGCGACATCCCCCAGAACATCCGCGTCGAACTGGAAGAAGCCCTCGACCGGCACGGTCCCGCCCAGATCCCCGAAGCGCCCACGGAATGACGTACAGGGAAACACGGCGTGATCCCGTCGAACCCCTGCCCTCCGTCCACCGCCACCCACCCTCGCGCGGCACCCCGCCGAACCGGATCGACCGGGGCCCTGAGGTATCGATTTCCGCCAATCCTTCCGGTACGGCGCCGGGTATGTGATGCTGCTGCACCGAATGGACCATGAACCGGTCGGCGTGCGCCCGCCGGTGCCAGAGAGGATGGCTGCATGTCGACTGCGAATCGTCGGTACAGCCTGACGTGGACCGACCCGGACGGCGCGCCGCAGGCTTCCGCGGGTCGCTACGACAAGCGCTCCGCCACGCGGCGCCGCCGTGCGCTGGAGGCGGTCGGCTGCACCCGTGTCGAGGTCGTCGTGGTCGCGCCCGGAGAGCTCCCCGAACCGGCGATCTGACCGTGCCCTCGGCGCCCGCGTCGGGCGCCGGAAAAAGCATTGGACGGGACGATGACCGGGCTTGTAGTTTACGAGCGAACCGTGATGCCGCCCGAGGAGGTGAGACCCATGAACGCTGTAACGACGTGGGTGCTCCCCCTTACCCGTCACGGCCGGCGATCGACGTAGGTGTCGCCGGGAGCGCCTCCACAACCAGGCACTCCCCGAAAGGCAACACCTATGCATGCTCTGCAGTTCACCGCCGAGTCCTCCTCGAACGGCATGATCGAGCGCGACTTCGTCGTGGGCGACGTCCCCGGCGTTCTCTGGTCCCCGGCCTCCGGAGCCGAACGGGCACCCCTGGTCCTCATGGGCCACGGCGGGGGCGCCCACAAGAGGCACCGGGCCATGCTGGGCCGGGCACAGATGCTGGTGACCGGCTGCGGCTTCCACGTCGCCGTCATCGACGCGCCCGGTCACGGCGACCGGCCGCGCTCCGCGTACGACGAGCAGGAGATCGCCGAGCTGCGCAAGGCGCAGGCCGCGGGCGAGCCGGAAGGGCCGATCGTCGTCCGTTACAACGCACGTCTGGCCGAGCTCGCCGTGCCGGAGTGGCGGGCGACCCTGGACGCCCTTCAGGAACTCCCGGAGATCGGCGCCGACGGGCCCGTGGGATACGTCGGCATCGCCATGGGCACCGCGCTCGGGGTGCCGCTGGTGGCGGCCGAGCCCAGGATCACGGCCGCGGTCCTCGGCATGATGTGGCCCGACGCCCTGTTCGAGGCGGCCCGGCAGATCACCGTCCCGATCGAGTTCGTCCTGCAGTGGGACGACGAGCGCGTCCCGCGCGAGGCCGGCCTCGCGCTCTTCGACGCCTTCGCCTCGAAGGAGAAGACGTTGCACGCCAACGCGGGCGACCACGTCCGGTTCCCCATGTTCGAGGTGGACAGTTCGGTCCGGTTCCTCGCCCGGCACCTCGGCCGGGAGGTCACCTCGCAGGTCTGACGTGAGCGGTGGGGGGGGGGGGGGGGGCCCCCCCCCCCCCCCGCCCCCGCGCGGGCGCGCGGGGAGCCGGCGGGGGCGGC
>NZ_JBHYXD010000189.1:0-5765 GCF_042751995.1 Streptomyces sp. NPDC059371
ACACAACCCCCCCCCCCCACCACAACAACATCAGTTCAGGAGTCTGATTCGTTCCTGTTACCACTGTCAGACGGACACGGGAGTGCCGAGCATCGCGGAAGCGTGCTGGAGCGGGCTGAGGATGCGTACCGGTGCGGCCTCGGGGAGGGTACGGCAAGTGAAGCCGAGCTGCGTCATGGCCCGCAGGACTTCGCCGACGCTGAAATCACGTCGGTCCTGGCGGGTGATGACCTGGCCGACCTGCTTGACGGGGTAGTGGCGGCGGCCGATGATCACGGATTCGCCGCTACCCAGTTCGGGCTTGATGCCCTTCATCGATTCCAGCACGCCGCTCTTGGTGAGCTCGAAGGGGAAGTGGGCGATGACACAGCGCATGTGACCTCACAGAGAGAAGCGGGAGAACGGGTCCGGCCGGGGAGAGACGGTTCAGCGGGAGAGGGCGAGGACGCCCAGAGCTCGGCCTTGCCCGTCGACCACCGGCAGGGCACCGAGCCGGCGGGAGCGCATCACGTGCTCGGCTTCGGCCGTCGTGGCCACGGATGCAGTGAACGACCCGTGGTCGCCGAGGAGGTCGCGCAGGCGGACGCGGTCCGTGTAGGCGGAGCTGTCGCGGACGGCGGTGAGTTCGGCCTGGGTGACCAGGCCGGTGCACTGGCCGTCCTGGTCGCAGACGACCAGCCGGCCCGTGCGTGCGGCGGCCATGACCGACAGCGCCACCTCGATGCTCATGTCGTCACAGACCTGTGGTCCGGCCGCGTCCATGACCTCAGCCACTGTCCTGTGCCCGGGGTCGGCGCCCGCCGGGCGGGGCTGCATCTGCATCTGAACCAGTGTCACAAGGTGCCTCCTGCCGAGATGGGTCAGCTTCCTGATCACGAAGGTTCTAGGCCGCCGTGCCGAAGACGGTCTGGCGTACGGGCGCGCGCCGGGTCGTCGAAGAGGGGCGGCGCCGGCCCCGCGAGGTGCTGCGCTTGGAGCGTTCGGCCACCGGTGCGGTGATGACGACCGGGATGCCGGACGGGGTCTGGGCGCCGGTGATCCGGTGCAGGGCCTCGTCGCCCGAGCGGATCTGGGTGGTCTGCGGCCGGATCCCGGCGTCCGACATGAGGCGCACCATGCCGCGGCGCTGGCTAGGTGTGACGAGGGTGACGACGCTGCCGGACTCGCCGGCTCGGGCCGTACGGCCGCCGCGGTGGAGGTAGTCCTTGTGGTCGGTCGGCGGATCGACGTTCACGACGAGGTCGAGGTTGTCGACGTGGATACCGCGCGCCGCGACGTTGGTCGCCACCAGCACACTGACGTGCCCCGTCTTGAACTGCGCCAGCGTGCGAGTGCGCTGCGGCTGCGACTTGCCGCCATGCAGCGCGGCGGCCCGAACCCCGCTGTTGAGGAGGTCCTGGGTCAGCCGGTCGACGGCGTGCTTGGTGTCCAGGAACATGATCACCCGACCCTCGCGGGCGGCGATCTCTGTCGTGGCGGCGTGCTTGTCGGCGCCGTGGACGTGCAGGACATGGTGCTCCATCGTCGTGACCGCACCGGCCGACGGGTCGACCGAATGCACGACGGGGTCGGTCAGATAGCGGCGCACCAGCAGGTCGACATTGCGGTCCAGGGTGGCGGAGAACAGCATCCGCTGCCCCTGCGGACGCACCTGGTCGAGCAGCGCGGTGACCTGCGGCATGAAACCCATGTCGGCCATCTGGTCGGCCTCGTCCAGCACCGTGATACCCACCTGGTTCAGCCGGCATTCGCCCCGGTCGATGAGGTCCTTGAGCCGGCCCGGGGTCGCGACGACGACCTCGGCCCCGCCGCGCAGCGCGACGGCCTGCCTACCGATCGACATCCCGCCCACCACCGTGGCCAGCCGCAGCCTGACGGACCGAGCGTAGGGAGTGAGCGCGTCGGTCACCTGCTGCGCCAGCTCACGCGTCGGGACCAGGATCAGCCCCAGCGGCTGGCGGGGCTCAGCACGCTGTCCCGCGGTACGGGCCAGCAGGGCGAGACCGAAAGCGAGAGTCTTGCCCGAGCCGGTGCGCCCGCGGCCCAGGACGTCACGGCCCGCCAGGGAATTCGGCAGCGTCGCGCCCTGGATCGGGAACGGCGCGCTCACACCCTGCCTGCCGAGTTCGGCCAGCAACTGTTCGGGCATGGAGAGATCGGCGAAGCCCTGAACAGCGGGCAGCGCGGGGGTGATCGTCGTGGGGAGCGCGAATTCACCCTGCACGGGGGCGGGCCGACGGCCGTAACTGCCTGAACGAGCAGGACCGCCGGAACGGCGCGGTGCCGGCGAGCCGAAGCGGCTGCCGCCCCTTCCCGCGTCGGCACTGCCATTACAGGTACGGGGTGAATAGTCGTTCGCACGTGTGCGGTTCATGCGGAACCTTCCTCGATGCGGCACATATCAAGGAATTCCCGCAAGCGGTGAGCAGCACGGAATTACAAGTATGGACCGATGTCAAAGCAAATCCGGCCGACGGGAATCCACGGCGGGCGTAAACGCTGAAATAGGTGACGCAGCAAGGACGTGAAGTCCCGGGCGCCGAGGTGCGGTGTGGCTCTTCTGGATGCGCCTGCATCCTGAAGGGGGAGCCGGGTGTGGTGAGACTGCGGATTTTTCCGCGCCGTCCCGCAGGTGAAACCACTGCGGGAAAATGCGTGTAGCTGGGGCCCGCACCCCGAGGGATGCGGGCCCCAGCTACAAAGTGCGCGTCAGCGTCAGGCCGGAACGATGTTCTCGGCCGTCGGGCCCTTCTGGCCCTGCGCGATGTCGAAGGTCACCTTCTGGCCTTCGAGCAGCTCACGGAATCCCTGGGCGGCGATGTTCGAGAAGTGGGCGAACACGTCAGCGCCGCCACCGTCCTGCTCGATGAAGCCGAAACCCTTTTCCGCGTTGAACCACTTCACGGTACCAGCAGCCATGTCATATCTCCTTTGGGGCAGTACACCGGCATCCGCACTGTGCGAACGCCGTGTCGCCGCGATGATTACCCCGCCGGAAAATGACCGGAAATACAAAAGCGCTCTCCCCGGCAGAAGCCGAGTGGGAGCACTTGAAGTTCGGGAACCACAACTGCAACTGAGATGGACAGTAGCACGCCGCAACCGCCCGCGTCGGTTAAGTAATTCCACTCCGCTCATTGCGGCAAAAACTCTCACTACACGGTCCGGCAAACTCTCACCTCACGAACACAGATATTGACGCACTCGCAGTGCAACGTTCCAGTAAAGCGGAGTCGTCAGCCGCAGCCAGGGTTGTCGGGGCGTTTTGGCGTGTGCGCGGCGTGCGCGGCTGTCCGCAGGATCGCATTGAACAGCGGCCAAGAGCAGCCACCAACATGTGGCGGACCTGCGCTGATCGCCGCGTCCGGAGCAGTCGTCGAGCGTTCGATCCGGTGAGGGGACGTCACCGTGGTTCGTCCCGGGCAAACTGCGCGCTCCGGAAGTGCCGTGCGCTCAAAGGCGCGGCTTCACCCGGATATGGCAGCTGGCAGCGGGCTGAAACTTTGGTGTCGTTCGCCGTCCCCCCGACGGGCGCCGCATCCATGACGACCTGTGGGGAGCCGGGCCGCTACTGACCTTCAAAGCGTAATGTCGTCATGGTCGCTGGCGTCGAAGGCAAGTGCCGGTGAAGCAGCCGTCGAGGACGTCGTGGCGGTATTGAAGCTGGCGTAAGCCGCGCCGGACGGCCGTGCTCAGGTCGTCGGGGTCGGCGAACGCACGGTTTGCCGTGGTGGTGCGTCGCAGGACCGACCAGATGCCCTCGACAGGGTTGAGGTCGGGTGCGTAGGGCGGGAGTTGGAGAAGCTCTTGCGTCCGTCGGGCCGGGCGTAAGGGCAGGGCCGGGAGATCAGCCGCGGTCGCTCGCCGGTCTTGTAACAGGCCAGGGCGGCGACCGACAAGCGGCGGCGAGAACGGCCCCGGACGCGGACGATGGGGGTGTGGCCGCGGCGGGACCAGGTGCAGGTGGTCGGCGGCGTCATCGAGAATCCGGCTTGGTCCTCGAAGACGAGCCAGGCGGCGAGCGCCGCCGCTGTCCTTCCACCTGGGGCCAGGTCTCCTTCACCCAGCCGGCCACCAGGTTCTCGTCCCGCTCGATCGCACGCCGGGTCGGCACTGGCAGCTCCAGCCGTGCCGCTTGAGCAGGGCAGCCACCCCTAGCACGGTGTAGCTTTTGTGGAAGCGACGCCCGATCAGCGTCTTGATCCGTGACAGGGTCCAGGTCTGGTCCGGCCAGCCGTGTGCCACCGGCCCCTTGGCCAGCTCACGCTCGAGCACGGCGAACAGTTCGTCGCCGAGCCGTGGCAGCGATGCCGGGCCCTTCGAGGCCAGAGCTCTCGGTCCGCCCCGCGACCAGGTCTTGCGCCAGCGCTGTACTGACCGGACGCTGACCCGCAGGTCGTGGGCGATGACCGTGTTCTCATCGCCCTGCCTGAACCGCTCGGCCGCTTCCAATCGCAACTTTTCGCGGAAGACCCGTCGTTCGTCGGTCAGCCCGCCCCCTTGCGCTTACCTCATGTTGTCGGCGTACCGCAGAGATCACGAGACGTCAGCCTCTACGACACCACGCTTTGAAGGTCAGTAACCGGGAGCGGAGCGGCTTTGCCTGTCTTCAGGAGGTGAGGCTTGACGGAGCGTGGGATAGCGGGGAAAGACCGTGTCGAGACCAACGATTTCAACGACCCGCTGCCCGCAGGGCCGCCAGCCGAATCCAGCCGCTGGCGGACGCTTTAGCGCGTTGTGCGGGCAGGACGCTGACGGCGCTGGAGCCGTAAGCGCTACATCTCATAAAGGTGCTACCCCCTTGCGCCTGTGCTGCAGGTAACGTTCTGAGCGGGCGTACCCGGCCCCGGCCCTGAAAGGGGTACCGGACGGGGAGAGGGAAGCGAGCACGGATGGACGAGACAAGAGGGGCCGAAGGCGAAACGGCCTCGCTGTTGGAGACATCGCTCGCGCTGGACAGCGACGGCTCCCACATAGCTCAGGCCCGTCATCTGGCCGCGGCTTTCCTGACGAAGATGAGAGACGACCATGGCATCCCGGTGGTGACCGCCACGGTCGAGATCGTCCAGCTGATCGTCAGCGAACTGGTGACCAACGCCCGAAAGTACGCGCCGGGACCGGCCCTCTTGAACCTGCGGGTCACCAGTGCCGTGGTGCGGGTTGAACTCTGGGACAGCAATCCCGCAGTGCCAGCTGCACAGGCGCTGGATCCGAAACGCATCGGCCAGCACGGCCTGGAGATCGTCAGGGCGCTCGCCCAAACCGTCATCGTCGAGCGGACCCCCCTCGGCAAGCGCATCACCGCGGACATCGCCCTCATCCCGGCCACCGCATAGCCGGTCCCGTCCCGCCTGTTCGAGTAGCTCATGGCGACGGCCGCCGTCGGCCGACGGCCGTGTGCCTCGCGTGACGTGGCCCCCGTACCGTCCGCATCGAGCACTCCCCCGCAGGCAGGACCCGGAAGCATGAAACCCGGGTATCGAAGCTGCCCGCCAGGGACGCACCAGGCCTGTCGGCCTCTACGCGAGTCAAGGCGGCCCCAGCTCTCATGAACGCGCAGGCTCGCTCTGCTGCGGGAAGCAGCCCCAGCCACCACACCCGAACGGCAGGGAGACTGCGCCCTTAACCTAGCCCCTCACAGCCGCTACCGACCCGCCGGATTCGACGATACGGCGGCGCGGCGGTGTTCGGCGTTGATGCGCTGGGCTTCTTCGAGTTGGTCTTCGAGGATGATGATGCGGCAGGCGGCTTCGATGGGGGTGCCG
>NZ_JBHYXD010000190.1:0-5283 GCF_042751995.1 Streptomyces sp. NPDC059371
GACCCTGGGTTTCCCCGCCGGCCGACGGGAATACCTGGGTTTCGCACCCGGACACTCTTCCCCGCCGTTCCTCACCCTCGAACCCCACAGGGGACGCCCATGACCACGAGTTCCGATGTGATCGACGACGCCCCGCGGGCGGACGACGACACCTCGCTCCCCGCCGCGACCCTCGGCGGCGAGAAGAAGGGGTCACTCGAACAGTTCACCCTTCTCCTCTTCATCGCTGTTCCGTTCCTGGCTCTGCTGGCTGCGGTGCCGCTGGCCTGGGGATGGGGGCTGAGCTGGCTGGACGCCGGCCTGCTGGTCTTCTTCTACTACCTGGGCTGCCACGGTGTGACGATCGGTTACCACCGCTACTTCACGCACGGCTCGTTCAAGGCGAAGCAGCCCCTGCGGATCGCGATCGCGGTCGCGGGATCGATGGCGGTCGAGGGCCCTCTCGTGCGCTGGGTCGCCGACCACCGCAAGCACCACAAGTTCTCCGACGCGGAGGGTGACCCGCACTCGCCGTGGCGTTACGGCGAGACGGTCCCCGCGCTGATGAAGGGCCTGTGGTGGGCGCACATCGGATGGATGTTCGACGAGGAGCGGACCTCGCAGGAGAAGTACGCGCCCGATCTGGTCAAGGACCCGGTGATCCGGGCGATCTCGCGTCAGTTCCTCCTCTGGACCCTGCTCTCGCTGGGCCTGCCGGCCCTGATCGGCGGTCTGGTGACGATGTCGTGGTGGGGCGCGTTCACCGGGTTCTTCTGGGGGTCACTCGTCCGGGTCGCGCTGCTGCACCACGTGACCTGGTCGATCAACTCGATCTGCCACGCGATCGGCAAGCGTCCGTTCAAGTCGCGTGACCGTTCGGGCAACGTGTGGTGGCTGGCGGTGCTCTCGTGCGGAGAGTCCTGGCACAACCTCCACCACTCCGACCCGACGTCCGCCCGGCACGGTGTGGACCGCGGCCAGCTCGACTCGTCGGCGCGGATCATCCGCTGGTGCGAGCAGCTCGGCTGGGCCTACGACGTGCGCTGGCCGTCACGCTCGCGTATCGATTCGCGCCGCAACGACGACGGGAACGGCTCCCGACGCAAGACGGAAACCGCTGAAGCGGCATGATTGACGGCGTGGCGACCGACTCCAGCAGCACCCCGAGCAGCAACGAAAAGCCGCGGCGCGCGCGCCGCACCCGCATGACCGGCGCCGAGCGCCGTCAGCAGCTGCTGGAGATCGGCCGCACCCTGTTCGCGGCCAAGGGCTTCGAGGGCACGTCGGTGGAGGAGATCGCGGCCAAGGCCGGTGTCTCCAAGCCGGTGGTCTACGAGCACTTCGGCGGCAAGGAGGGCCTGTACGCGGTGGTGGTGGACCGCGAGATGCGGCGGCTGCTGGACATGGTGACCAGTTCGCTGACGGCGGGCCATCCTCGTGAGCTGTGCGAGCAGGCGGCGTTCGCTCTTCTGGACTACATCGAGGAGTACACGGACGGGTTCCGCATCCTGGTCCGCGACTCCCCCATCCCGCAGTCGACGGGTTCGTTCGCGTCCTTGATCTCGGACATCGCCACCCAGGTGGAGGACATCCTGGGCCGCGAGTTCAAGAGCCGCGGCTTCGACTCGAAGCTGGCACCGCTGTACGCCCAGGCCCTGGTCGGCATGGTCGCACTGACGGGCCAGTGGTGGCTGGACGTCCGCAAGCCGCGCAAGGCGGAGGTCGCCGCGCATCTGGTGAATCTGGCGTGGCACGGCCTGGACGGTCTGGAGCCGAAGCCCCGGCTGATAGGGCATCGCAAGGCCTAGGGAACGGGCCGGGAGTCCCGCTCCCGGCCCGCCGGGCCCACCTCCTCGCGCGGGAAGCGCCTCAGCTCGGTTCCGGGTCCGGCTCCAGGAATTCGAGGCGGTTGCCGACGGGGTCCTCGGAGAAGAAGCGCCGGTGGCCGGGCAGGTCCTCGTCCCAGATGACGGGGAAGCCGGCGGCCGCGATCCGTGCGGCACAGGTGTCGATGCCGGTGACACGCAGCCCGGGGTGGGCCTTCTTCGCGGGACGGAAGGATGCCTCGATCCCGAGGTGCAGCTCGACGGCCCCCGCCCGGAACCAGCAGCCCCCGCGGGCGGCGAGGACGGGCGGCTTGGGCGTCTCGGTCATGCCGAGGGCGTCGGCGTAGTACGCGCGCAGCCGGTCCTCGGAGCCCGGCGGGGCGGCGAGCTGGACATGGTCGAGCGCGGTGAGCATCAGGCCTCCTTCCGGGCCACGGCGAACAGCCGGCGAAACGGCAGGACCGTGCCGTACGGCCGGGCGGGGTAGGCCTCGCGCAGCAGGTCCCGGTAGGCGCCGAGGAAGGTGTCCGCGGCCTCGGGGTCGTCCGCGAGGGCGGTCAGCACGGGCCGCAGCGCGGTCCCCTTCGCCCAGTCGAGCACGGGGTCGGGACCGGTCAGCAGTTGCATGTACGTGGTCTCCCAGACGTCCGTCCGGCAGCCGGCGCTCTCCAGTCGGTCCAGGTAGACGAGCGGGTCGTGGACCGAGTCGGCGGGGCGGAGGATGTCGCCGAGGAGGCCCTTCCAGCGCGGGGAGGTGGCGAGTTCGCGCAGGAGGACGTGCAGCGGGGCGTCGGTGTTGTGCGGCATCTGGAAGGCGAGGGTGCCGCCGGGCGCGAGGGCGTCGAGCCAGCCCGGCAGCGCGTCCAGGTGTCCCGGCACCCACTGGAGGGCGGCGTTCGAGGTGATCAGGTCGTACGTCTCGGCGGGCACCCAGTCGGTGAGGTCGGCGTGGGCGAAGTCGAGCCGTCCGCCGCCGGCCGTGGGACCGGCGTGCTCCTCGGTCCTGGCCAGCATGTCGGCGGAGTTGTCGTAGCCGGTGATGCGCGCGGTGGGCCAGCGCGCGGCGAGCTGGACGGTGACGTTGCCGGGGCCGCAGCCGAGGTCGGCGATGCGGGCGGGGTCGCGTGGAAGATCGGAGACCTGGGCGAGAAGGTCCGCGAAGGGGCGGGCCCGGTGCCGGGAGTGGCGCAGGTACTGACCCGGGTCCCAGGTGGGGGTGGCAGCCATGGGTGGCCTCCTCGAAGTCGCCGCGGGGTCGCGGACCGCGAAAGAGCGACGGTGACCGGACCGTTCGGGTCTCCAGCCTCACAGGAAATATATCTCGACGTCAAGAGACTTGTTATCGAGAAACTCCACATCAAGAGACTTCATGTCGACACAACCACTACACTGATCGTCATGGAGGACGAGGTCGATCGGCTGGTCGCTGCGTGGCGCCGGGAGCGCCCTGACCTCGACGTGGAACCGCTCGAGGTGCTCAGCCGGGTGAGCAGGCTGGCCCGGCACCTGGACCGCGCGCGCCGGCTCGCTTTCGCCGAGCACAGCCTGGAGCCCTGGGAGTTCGACGTCCTGACGGCGCTGCGGCGCGCGGGATCCCCGTATCAGCTCTCCCCCGGACAGTTGCTGACCCAGACGCTCGTCACCTCCGGCACGATGACGAACCGCATCGACCGCCTGACCAAGAAGGGTCTGGTGGAGCGCCTCCCGGACCCGAGCGACCGCAGGGGCGTGCTCGTGCGCCTCACGGACGAGGGGTGCGACCGCGCCGACCAGGCGCTGGCCGGCCTGCTCGACCAGGAGCGGGCGATCCTCGCCGAGCTGAGCCGGTCACAGCGCGGTGAACTGGCGGGACTGCTACGCCAGTTGACCGCCCCGTTCGACAACATCCCCGGTTAGGTCGACGGGTCCGACACCGGCGCGTCTGGCCAGGGCGACGGCGGCGAGGGTGGAGTGCACCCCGAGCTTGCCGAGGACGTTCTGCATATGGGTGCGGACGGTGTGCGGCGACAGGAACAGCCGCTCCGCCACCGCCTTGCGCCCGAGCCCGGCGACCATGCACCGCAGTACCTCGCGCTCGCGGGGCGTCAGCGACTCGACGAGCCGCTCGCTCTCGGTGCGGTGCTTGCGCGCGGCGGTGAGCTCGCGCAGCACGCCGGTGAGCAGGGCGGGCGGCAGATGGGTCTCGTCGCGCAGCACACCCCTTATGACGGTGAGCAGCCGCGACAGCGAGCAGTCCTTGGCGACCCATCCGGAGGCCCCGGCCTGCAGGGCGAGCGCGGCCCGGCGCGGGTCGTCCTTCTCGGCCAGCACGACGGTCCGTACGCCCGGCTGTCCCGAACGCACTCCGGCGACCAGCGAGATGCCGTCGACCAGTCCGTCCTCGTTGCTCTCCTGGACGGGCACCGCCGGGCGCATGCCCGGCAGGTTGCCGCCCAGGTCGGCGTCGACGAGCAGCACGTCGAAGCGGCGGCCCTCGGCCGCCGCGCGTTCGAGGCAGCGCAGCGCGGCCGGACCGCTGCCGGCGGCGGACACGTCGACATCGGGCTCGGCCGCGAGCGCGGCGGCGAGCGACTCGGCGAAGATGCGATGGTCGTCGACGACCAGTACTCGGATGCGAACCACAGAAACCCCCACTGTCGGGGGACGATCCGTACGGGTACGGCGCCCGAGGTGATCCCGGGCCCGCTTGCGACCCGGAAAACGAGGTGCCTCCGCCGCACGGCCGCCGCCGTGCTGGAAGTGCTACCCCCACTTCGGGCGTCGTACCCGACTGTCTCGCCCCCTGATCAGCACCGGCCCCCACCGGCACTGCCCATCAGAGTACGGGCGAGGACCGGGAGCGGAAGGCAATTTGCAGAACTGGTTGGCCAGCGCGTTTATGGTGAGCCGTATGTTTCGTATCGAGACAGGAGACGACAAGGAGCGGCGGGATCTGCTCCGCAGACGGCTGCTGGACACGAACACGGCGGCGTCCCCGGTGCTGCGCGCGCTGCGCGGAACCCCGGGCGAACGGGAACTCCCGCTCCACGTCTGGGCCCTGGACGAGGCCGGCGGCCTGGCCGGCGGCCTGGCGGGCCACACCTGGACGACCTGGCTGCACGTGACCTACCTGTGGGTCGACGCCCGCCACCGCGGCACCGGCCTCGGCACCCGGCTCCTCGCGCGGGCCGAGCAGACCGCCACCGAGCGCGGCTGCCGCGCCGCCCGCCTGGAGACCTGGGACTTCCAGGCCCCGGACTTCTACCGCAAACACGGCTACGAGGTGGTGGCCGTGATCCCCGACTACCCCCCGGGAATCACGGAGTACACCCTGACGAAGCACTTCCCGGACCCGGCCTCCGGTCCCACCCCCTCCGGACACTGAAAATCCCAGCCCCTCCGGCGTGAAATCCCAGCCCCTCCGGCGTGAAATCCCAGCCCCTCCGGCGTGAAATTCCAGCCCCTCCGGCGCAAGTTCCAGCCCCTCCGGCGTTTGAGG
>NZ_JBHYXD010000191.1:0-5138 GCF_042751995.1 Streptomyces sp. NPDC059371
GTGGCTGTGGGAATGCCCGTGCCCGGCGCCCGCCGGGAGGCGGGGCCCCCCGGGGGGCCCCCCCGCGGCGGGGGGGGGCCCCCGGGGCGGCCGCGGGGGCCGCGGGCCGCCCGCCGCCGCCCCTCCCCCGTCGGCCCATGAACGCGGTACCGAGTCGGCGAAGTCGGCACACAGGGGACGCCGAGGCCGAAAGACTGTGCGTGTGCTGAGAAATCTTCCGGCCGTTCCGCCCGGTTTCGTCGGTCGCCGGGGTGAACTCGCCCACCTGGACGACGCGTTGCGCGAGGAGCGTGTCGTGACCCTCACCGGGGCCGGCGGTGTGGGGAAGAGCCGGCTGGCGCTGGAGGCGGCGGACCGGGTGCTGCACGCGGGAGAACGCGGGGTGGCCTGGGCCGACCTGTGGCCGTTGCGGGACGACCGGCTGCTCGTCGCGACCGTGGCCGACGCGGTGGACTTCGCGGACCACACGACCGACCAGGCACTCGACTCCCTGGCCGCATGGCTGGCCGACCGGGACGCCCTGCTCGTCCTGGACTCCTGTGAGCATCTGGTCGGCCCCTGCCGCCGTCTGGTCGCCCGCCTGACATCGGCCTGCCCGCGCCTGACCGTCCTCGCGACGAGCCGGGAGCCGCTCGGTGTCCCCGGTGAACATGTCGTCGCGGTGGAGCCGTTGCCTCCGGCCACGGACGCCGTGGAGATGTTCCGCCTGCGCGCGGCCGCGGCGGGCACCCCGTTGTCCTCCCCGGCGGACATGGTGACCGCCGCCCGGCTGTGCGAGCGGCTCGAAGGCATGCCGCTGGCCGTGGAGTTGATCGCCGGACAGCTCGCGCACCGTACGGTCGGGGAGGTCGAGCTGGAGCTCGGCCGGCGCCTGGACATCACGGCGGACGGTCCGCTCCCCGGGCCGCCGCGGCACCGGGCGGTACGGACGACGATCGGCTGGAGCCACGAACTGTGCGCGCCCGTCGAACGCCTGCTGTGGGCGCGGATGTCGGTGTTCCGGGAGCCGGTGGACGCGACGACGGTGCGCCTCGTGTGCGGCGGGGGCCCGCTCCCCGAGAGCGACGTCGACCGGGCGCTGACGGGCCTGGTGAGGAAGTCGGTGCTGTCGCGGGCCGGTTCCGGGTACCGGATGCTCGACACCGTCCGGGAGTACGGCCGTATGTGGCTCGACCAGGTGGGCGAGAGCCGGGAGTCGGCGGACCGGCACGCCTCGCACTTCCTGGCGATGGCCCGCGACGCCCAGGCCGGCTGGCTGGGAGAACAGCAGGCGCGGTGGTACGAACGCCTCGGCTCGGCGCACGCCGATCTGTGCGCGGCGCTCGACCATCTGCTCTCCGCACGGCCGGACGCGGCCCTCGAACTGACCGGTCTGCTCGCCTTCCCGTGGAGCTGCTGCGGACATCTCAGAGAGGCGGCGGTGTACGGAGGACGCGCTGGCCCTGTCCGCCGCGTCCGGCCCGGTCAGGGCGAGGGCCCTGTGGGCGCTGGGCGTCACCCGTGTCCTGCGCGGCGAACACGAACAGGCGGGGCAGCTCGCGGTGTTCTGCCGGGACCGCGCGGCTCTCCAGGAGGACGCCGGGGGAACCCTGTACGCCGCCTATCTCCTGGGGCTGACCCACCTGCTTCAGGGGCGGCCCATGGCGGCCAGACACGAGATCGAGGGCGCGTTGCGGGGAGCCGGCGGGACGGCGTTCACCTCCGCGGGGCACGTTCTGTGCCACCTGGTCCGGGTGTTCGCGCTCACCGCGGAGGGGCTGCTGGACGAGGCACGCCGGGCGGCGGAGGAACTGCGGCACGGCTGTGTCGCCCGCGGTGAGTGGTGGACGCGCTCGTACGCCGACTACCAGCTCTCGCTCATCGCCCTCTTCGAGGACCGCGCGGAGGACGCCACCGCCCACGCCCTGTCGATGCTGGACGGCAAGCGGCACATCGGGGACAGTTTCGGCATCGCGCTCGGCCTGGATCTGCTGGCCTCCGCCCTCGCCGCCCAGGGCGCGGGCGAACGCGCGGTGGCCGCGTACGCCGCCGGGGAGACCTACTGGAGCGCCGTCGGTCATCCGCAGCGCGGCACCCCCGAACTGGGCCCGGTACGCGCGCGCTACGAGGACACGGCCCGCTCCCTCCTCGGCGACGACCGCTACGAGCAGGCCCTGCTGCACTCGGCACTCAGCGACCCCGAGACCATCCTGCACCACCTCCTCGACGGTCCCCGCGGGGGTTCCTGAGGAAGGCGGGGCGGGCCCGGTGTCACGGCGGGCCCGTTCGCTGCATCCGGGGGGCCTTCCCGGGCCGAAGCAGGGATGAGCCCGGCGGACCGGCCGGGTCCCGGGCGGCTCCGGAATCGAGGCGAGGCCCGTCATGAACCGCTGCCACCGTGCACCGGGCCCGTCCACCCCCGGATGGGGCATCGCCGGCAATGCGCCGTCGCGCGTTCTCCCGGGAGCCCGGCCGTGGAACTGAGCGCCGGCGACGAGACGGAGACGGCCGGTGTGGGAGTGACCACCGGGTTCCTGGCGCGCAAAGTCGGAGTGTCGCCCACGACGTTGCGGTCCTGGGACCGGCGGTACGGTCTGGGGCCCGCGGTGCGGGCCGACGGCCGGCATCGCCGCTGGTCGCCCGACGACGTGGCCATGGTCCGGGAGATGTGCCGCCTGACAGCCGCCGGTCTGCCCCCCGCCGAAGCCGCCCGCGCGGCGAAGGAGGCGGCTCGCGGCCGGGTCGCCGCGTCGCCGGCCCTGGCAGCGCGGAAGGGGACCGCCGCCGCCCGGACGGGGGCCGCCGCTCGTACGCGGACCGCGGGCCGTACACAGGCCGCCGCCGGCACGCGGACCGGTGCCCCCGCGCGAACCGGCCTCCGGGTTCCGGAGGAGGCGTCCGCGACCGCTCCGGGTCCGGGAACTCCGGAATCCCCGTCGGGCGCCGGGCCGTCAGGGACCGAGCCACCGGGCACCAGAGCGCCGGACACCGGGCCGGCCCCGGGTGACGCGGCCCAGGAAAGCCGGGGTCTCGCGCGTGCCGCCGTCCGGCTGGACGCCCACGCCGTCCAGGCCCGGCTGGCGGTGGCGGTCCGCACGCACGGTCTGGCCCGGGCCTGGGAGGACGTGATGGTGCCCGCCCTGCGGGCGGTGGGCCGCAAGTGGGAGTCCTCGGGGGACCGTTATGTCGAGGTCGAGCACCTTCTGACCTGGCACGTCTCCGCCACCCTGCGACACGCCTACGTGTCCGCGGCGGGACAGGCACCGCCCGCCGCCGCGTCGCCCGTCCTGCTGGCCTGCGTTCCGGGCGAACAGCACACCCTGCCCCTGGAAGCGCTCAACGCGGCACTCGCGGAACGGGGCGTACCCGCCGTGACCCTCGGCGGCGCCGTCCCGCCCGAGGCACTCATCGCGGCGGTGCAGCGCGTCGGTCCCCCGGCGGTCGTCCTGTGGTCCCAGTCGTGGTCCACGGCGAACCTGCCGCTCGCCCGGCACATCGCCGCCACGCGCTGGGGCGTACGGGGAGCACGGACCCGGAGCCGGATCCTGTTGAGCGGGCCGGGCTGGAACGCCCCGCCCGGCGCCGGACTCCTGCGTCCACGTCACCTCGCCGAGGCGCTCCACCTGATCACCGCCCCGGACGACCCGACGACGGATCCGCGGACGCCGGCGGTCTCCTGACCGGGAACCGTCCCCCGCGCCTACGACCGCTGAAAGGCCCCCAGCCCCTCCAGCAGCCGGTCGACGTCGTCCGCGTCGCTGTACGGCGAGAGCCCGACGCGCAGGCCCCCGGTGTCCCCGAGGCCGAGGTGCCGGGACGCCTCCAGCGCGTAGAACGATCCGGCGGGCGCGTGCACCCCGCGGCCCGCCAGGAACACGGAGGCGTCCGCCGCCTTCCGGCCGTCGAACGTCAGCAGCAGGGTGGGCGTGCGCTCGGCCGCCCGGGAGCGGACCGTGACACCGGGCAGCCCGGCCAGGCCCGCCTCCAACCGCTCGCACAGCGCTCCCTCGTGTCGCTCGATCGCCGCGAAGGCCGTACGCAGACGGTCTCGGCGAGCACCGGTCGTCTCGCCCGAGAGTCCGGCGAGGACATCGATCGCGGCGGTGGTGCCGGCGAGCAACTCGTAGGGCAGTGTCCCCAGTTCGAACCGTTCGGGCACCGTGTCGGTGGACGGCAGCAGTTTGTCCGGGTGCAGTCGCTCCAGCAGCTCCGGGGAAGCGGTGAGGACACCGTGGTGCGGGCCGAGGAATTTGTAGGGCGAGCACACGAAGAAGTCGGCGCCGAGCCGGGTGACGTCCACGAAGGTGTGCGCCGCGTAGTGCACCCCGTCGACGTACAGCAGTGCCCTCGGGTGACGGTGGACCAGGCGGGCGATCGAGGCGACGTCGGGCACGGTCCCCGTGAGGTTCGAGGCGGCGGTGACCGCGACCAGCCGGGTGCGCTCGGTCAGCAGGGCGCCCACCACCGAGGGCGGGAGTTCGGCCGATTCCGGATCGAAGTCCGCCCAGCGCACGTGGGCACCCGCCTGTTCGGCCGCCTGGAGCCAGGGCCGGATGTTCGCGTCGTGGTCGAGACGGCTGACGACGATCTCGTCGCCGGGTGCCCAGTCCTTCACCAGCGCCCGGGCGAGGTCGTAGGTGAGCTGGGTGGCGCTGCGGCCGAAGACGACACCGGACGGACGACCGCCCACCAGGTCGGCGACGGCCTGCCGGAACCCCTGGACCAGGTTCTCCGCGTTCACCTCTCCCGGCGTCAGGCGTCCCCGGATCGACAGCGGTCCGGTGAGCGCGTCCGCGATCGCCCCGGCCACCCTGGCCGGGGTCTGGGTGCCGCCCGGCCCGTCGAAGTGCGCGACACCGGACAGCAGGGCGGGGATCTCGGCACGCAGCGCGCCGACGTCGTACGTCACTCGGGCTCCTCACTGGCTGCGTCGCGGCCCGCGCCGGTCGGCCCGGAACGGGGTCCGGCGGGCGGGAGCCCGTGACCGGGCGGGCCCGCACGTTTCTGCGGTGATCATGGCAGGAGGCTCACCGCGGAGGGAAGGTGGTGCGCCGCCCGGGCGCGCCCCGAGGAATGACGAACGGCCTGGGGCGGGGCCCCGGGCCACCCGGGGGCGGCCCCCGCCCGGGGGGCGGGGGCGGCGCACAGGGCGGGGGCCG
>NZ_JBHYXD010000192.1:0-4714 GCF_042751995.1 Streptomyces sp. NPDC059371
TCCTGCAACAACCCTGGCTCCGAAACTCCACCACCGCACCGCCCTGCGCACTGCAACTGCGGTAATGCTGCCCGGCAGTTCGTCTCTGTCGGGCCCTGCTGATCTCGGCTACGAGAGAAACCATAGCCAGACGATCTCCCAATGTCTACTCCAGCCAGCATAGATTTTTGTGCGTTCGGCGGGGAGGTAAGCGACCTCGACGGTGACGGAGGCTGGCACCCGTCACTGTCAGGGCGAGAGGTCCGGGGCATGTGCAGCGGGCAGAAGAGTGTCGTCGCGCGATCCAAAAGCCCTGGGACCCCAACGAAGAGCGTCAACGCCACAAC
This sequence comes from Streptomyces sp. NPDC059371, assembly GCF_042751995.1. NCBI lineage: Bacteria > Bacillati > Actinomycetota > Actinomycetes > Kitasatosporales > Streptomycetaceae > Streptomyces > Streptomyces sp. NPDC059371. The sequence continues at coordinate 327 of NZ_JBHYXD010000192.1, forward strand.
CGCCCGCTCACCCGCTGGCCGGCGAGGACCTCGGCATGCGGGCTTGGTATGTCGCACGGACAAGGCGTACGGCCGCCGAGTCCGGGGCGGACGTTGGCGTCCGTTCAGGAGCTCTGTGGTGCAATGACACTGCCCGGCACCGGGCCCTGGCGCCGCCCCCTCGGCCCACTCGACAGGGGGCACTGCGCCGGCGGGCAGTAAAGAGCGAGGAGTCACCGTGACCGTATGCGGGCCTGGCGAAGAAGGCAGGCCGACCACTCGTCTTCCTGACAGCGACGGCGGCCGGGGCGGGGCGATGACCTTGGCGGGGACGCTGGCGGCGGCGGAGGCCGCGGCGCCCGTGGAGTCGCTCGACGTGGTCGCGCGCATGCTCAAAGAGCGACTCGGGGCCGCGGCGGTGTCGTTCCTGATCACCGACTTCAGCGGCGGCTCGGTTGTACGGCTGGGGGCGGCGGGCAGCGTCGAGACCGACGAGCCCGCGCGGCGCATCACGTTGCGGGGCACCCTGTACGACGACGTGATCCGCACCCAGCGGCCGAGGGTGGAGGACAAGGGCGAGGGCGGTCTGGTGCGGCTCGTCGCCCCGGTGACCAACCGCGGGGACGCCATCGGGCTCCTGGAACTGTTCTTGCCCGTCGCGCCTGACGCGGAGGTGATGCGGGAGGTCAGCGAGACCGCGCACGCGCTGGCGTACATCGTCATTGCGAACCGGTCCTTCACCGACGTGTACCAGTGGGGCCGCCGCACCGCCCCGCTGAGCCTGGCCGCGGAGATCCAGCACCGGCTGCTCCCGGCATCACTGGCATGTGAGGCGGCCCAGTTCGCGGTCGCCGGGGCACTGGAGCCGGCCGACCACGTCGGGGGTGACACCTTCGACTACGTGATCGACCGGGACACGGTCCAGCTCTCCGTCACCGACGCCATGGGCCACGACGTCGATGCCGCTCTGCTCGCAACTCTCCTGGTGGGCGCCCTGCGCCGCGCACGACGGGCGGGTGCCGGCCTCGCCGAACAGGGCGATCAGGCCGACCAGGCCGTGCGCGAGCACGGCCGCCACGGCTACGTCACCGGCCAGCTCCTGCGTATCAGCCTGCTCGACGGCACCGCCGAGTTCATCAACGCCGGGCACCCCTGGCCACTGAGGATGCGGGACGGACAGGTTCGGGAGATCACTCCGAAGATCGATATGCCGTTCGGCTTCCACGCACCGCACAGCTACCGAGTCCAGTCGCTGGACCTGCGGCCGGGCGACCGGCTGGTGATGCTGACCGACGGCATGCTGGAGCGCAACGCCAACAGCCTCGATCTGCCGGACCTGATCGTCCGCACTCGCGCGCTGCATCCCCGCGAGGCCGCCCGCACCCTCATCGCCGCAGTCGTCGACGCCAACCACGGTCACCTGCAGGACGACGCGACCGTCATGTGCCTCGACTGGCACGGCATCGGCCACTCCCATCGGGACGCCGACACCGGCGCCAACCTCGCCGACGCCTCCGCCCCGTCGCCAACGGGGCGGACCACTACTGGGCGATGACCTTGAGACTGCTCCGCTCCCCCGCTTCGGACGGCCCTTGGACCGCGGTGCGGAGGAGCGGACGGCTTTCGCGCGCGGCGCGATGCCTCGACGGCCGCCCTGCCCGTCGCGGCTCGGCACGCGGCAACGTGCGTGACCAGCGGCCCTGGCCAAAACGTTGTCGCGGTCAGTAGACGGCCAGGGAGATGGCGATGTAGTGCGCCGTGAAGGCCGCCACGGTCAGGGCGTGGAACACCTCGTGGAAGCCGAACCAGCGCGGTGAGGGATCGGGGCGCTGGAGGGCGTAGACGACCGCGCCCGCGCTGTAGAGGAGACCGCCGGCCACGACCAGGGTGAGTACGGCCGCTCCGCCGGTGTGCAGGAAGTCGGGCAGGTAGCGCACCGGTGCCCACCCCAGCGCCAGGTAGCACGGGGTGTACAGCCAGCGCGGAGCTCCCACCCACAAGACGCGGAAGGCGATGCCGACCAGTGCGCCCGCCCACACGATCCACAGCAGCACGGACCGCTGGCCCGGCGGGAGAAGGACCACCGCAAGGGGCGTGCAGGTGCCGGCGATGATCAGGAAGATGTTGGCGTGGTCGAGACGCCGCAGGACCGCCTCGCCGCGCGGCCCCCAGGTGCCGCGGTGGTAGATGGCGCTCGTTGCGAACAGCAGCCAGGCGGTGACCGAGTACACGGCGCAGGCCACGTCTCCCTGCGGGGTGCGGGCCAGACAGATGAGCACGATGCCCGCGATCAGTGCGGCGGGGACCATCCCGGCATGCAGCCAGCCACGCAGCCTCGGCTTGATCGGTTCGGCCAGATCGGCGGCCCGCTCCACCAGAGCGGCAACCGAGTGCCCGCTCTCCCCACCTTGTGATCCGCAGGGCAGCGCGTCTTCATGGTGTTCTCCACGCGCTGCGACAGCGTACGTGTATTCGGCTTCAGCGGCGTCGTGCGACACGGCTTCTCGTCCTCCCTCGGACTCCTGGGCATCACCGGTGATCATGCAGCCATGCTAAAAGACCTCGCCCAGACAGTTTTCTGCAAGGCCGGTCTCGAAACAGCCAGGCCGCGTCGCCGGACATGGGGCACTTCGCCGAGGTGTGAACTCCGGCCCGTTGCTGCTGCCGCCCATTGGGCTCGAGCGGAATAGATCAGGTCCTCATGGGAACGATCAGAGCTCCCGAGCGGGTATCTCCGCTCCCTGCGCGCAAGGATCGCCGATGCTTCCTGAGGTCCGCCCCCACCTGTCCGGCCCCCTCGCCGACCAGTTGGAACACCAACTGGGTCTGGCTCCGCAACGGGAAGCCGGCGATCTCGATGTGCAGCGCGTCGCCGGCATCGCCGTCGTCGCAGCCGCCCACTCCGATGGGTATGCGGCCACCGGTCACCTCCTGGGGCTGCTGGCCGCGCTGCCTGCCCCCACCACGGCAGGAGAACGCTTCTGGTCGGAGCTGTGGAGGTCTTCGGGCACCGCGTACCTGCTGCCTGCCAACATCAAGGCTGCGGTGCTGCGTTCCCTGGCGGGAGAAGGAATCGCGCTGGCCCGACAGATCCTGTCGGCTGTCGATGAGATGACTCCGCCCCAGCGCGTCGCAGCCGGGGAGGTGATCGGTCAGGCCCTCGCCGAGTCCGACCATTTTCCCGACCTCAAGACACAGGTCATCGGAGAACTATGGCTCCGTGACCTCGAACTCACCGCCTGGCGCGTCCTGCACGCAGACCGCAGGTCCGACGATCCGACAGGACGCAAAGCATTCCTCGATGCCTGGAGCAGGGTCTGAGCTTCAGCGCTTGCTTGTCGTGATGGGTGAACACCTCCAGCAGTGCCCGGACGGTCACGTGTGCGTCTGCAGGATGGCGGAGGGCGCCGTCCAGGCAGGATGTAGCGCGTGCGCCGTCCGGCACGCTCCCGGCGCAGGTAGCCGGCCTGTTCAAAATCGTGACGATGTTCTGGGCGGTCCGCCCGGTGACGTAGCAAGCCGCGGCGATGTACCGAAGGCGGGCGGCACGGGGCGCGGGCGATGACGATCAGCACGGTTGTGGTTGGTGAGGAAGCTCCACTTCCCGTCTGTTCGTTCACCATCTGCTCCGTTCTTCGATGTCGCCCAGCTGTGAACACCGCAGGGAATCGGTTTCATCACCATCAGTGGCAGGCCGTGAGTGTCGACCACTCGACCACGGTGGCGGCCGTTGATCCCTTTTTGCCAGGGTCCAAGCCATGAGAGTCTTCCCACGGTCGAAGCCGCTTTGCCTGCCTGCGAGGCGCTGACCGTGGCCACCGCCCTGGCTCCTTTGCCCATCTGGCAGATCCGTCCGATCAGCACCTACCGCACACCGGGGGAACCTCAGGGTGGCCAGTAAATATAATCGGCCCATGTCGAAGCCTGACGAGCTGCTCGTTGACGTCGCCGCCCTGGTGGAGTCCGGGCAGAGCAATCAGATGTCCCTGACCGTGGTCACCGGTGGTGCTGTCATCACCGGCCGGCTTGCTCCCGAAGCAGTGTGGCGGCAGAGGGTGTCGGACGTGCTGACGGATTCCGCCCGCTTGGGAGAGTTCTCAGCCGTCTTCGACACCCCCGCGAAGAACGGGCCGCCCACGCATCTGCACTTCCATGTTGCCCGGATCCTGCAGGGCACGGTGGGGATCCCGGAGACGGGCGGGATGTACCGCGTGGCGATCGCCGACGTCGGCGCCTGGACCGTGGGCGACTTCAGCTATTCCGATCACTGAGCAACCCCGCGGCGGGAACCCGTTGCAAGCAGTGTGGGCCCGCGCCGGGGGGGGCGCGCCCCGCCCCCACCACGCGGGTGAGGGGTGGGGAGCGGCGCTTTTACAGCGAGGTAGCAGCCGCGGGGGGCGGAGCGCCCC
>NZ_JBHYXD010000193.1:0-4625 GCF_042751995.1 Streptomyces sp. NPDC059371
CCGGTACATCGATGCCCGTCGCCACCGACGGTCACGCCTCACCCAACGGCGACGGGCTGATGCACCGGCACGGCCCCGACCCACCCACCGGACCGGAACCGCGACGGCAAGCGCAGCGACCGGAACCCGGTGACGCCGGCGCCGGCGCTACGCGGGGATGACCGCCGACACCCGGAACCCACCCGCGTCCGTGGGCCCCGACACGAACACACCCCCGAGCGCGGCCACCCGCTCCTTCATCCCCAGCAGCCCGTTCCCCCCACTGGGCAGCCCGACGGACGACCCCGCCCCCACCTCCGGCGGACACTCGTTCTCCACCTGCATCGCGATCTCGGACACCCGATGCGCCAGCCGGACATACGTCTTGGCCCCCGCCGCGTGCTTGTGGACGTTCGTCAACGCCTCCTGCACCACCCGGTAGGCGGTCTGCTCGATCTCGCGGGCGTACGCCCGCATGTCCCCCTCGACCGACAGGGCCACGACCATCCCGGCCGCCGCCGACTGCCCGATCAGCTCGTCGATCTCGGCCAGACTCGGCCCCTCACCGGCCCCGGAGGAGTCACCGGCCGCCCGCGACGCGGCGGCGGCCGCGGCGGCCCCCACGGCCGCCAGCGGCACCGACGGCACGCGCGCCCGCAGCCCGTCCCCCGTGCGGAGCACGCCCAGCATCTCTCTCAGCTCGGTCAGCGCCTGCCGCCCCATGTCCCCCACCAGGGCGGCGTTCTTCACGGCCTTCTCGGGATCCTTCCGGGCGACGGCCTGAAGCGCCGCCGCGTGGACGACCATCAAGGAGACCCGGTGCGCGACCACGTCGTGCATCTCCCGCGCGATCCGGGTGCGCTCCTCGTTGCGCGCCCACTCCGCCCGCTCCTCCGCCCGCTCCGCGAGAAGCTGGAGCTCCCGCTCCAGCGAGTCCGCCCGCTCCCGCAGGCTCTCCATGAGCCGGCGCCTGGCCCCCATGTACAGCCCGAGCAGCACGGGCGGCGCGGTCATCCCGATGGCCGTCGTGATGGAGGCGAAGGGGACGAGCCAGTTCCCCATCGGCACGTCCCCGTCCACGACGCTCTGGTGCGCCCGGACGAACGTGACGATCAGCATGCCGGCGAAGGACATCCCGGCCAGTGCCGCGGTGATGCGCCGGGGCAGTTCGGAGGCGGCGAGTGTGTAGAGCCCGACGAGTCCCATCAGGAACCCCATCTGGGCGGGCGTGATCGCGATGGACACCAGGACGACCGCGATCGGCCACTTCCGCCGTACCAGCAGTACGGACCCGGCCACCGTCCCGAACGCGACCCCCACCGGAACGGGCAGTCCCGCGTCGTGAGCGAAGCGGACCCCCTCCCCGCCGCACTCGAACGCGGACGCCAGAGCGAGCCCCCCGTCCAACACCGCACCGCGCCATCCGACCCACCACCACGGCCCGTTCCCGGCCCCGGTGTGCTCTTCCCCCGTCGTGGTCATGCCTCCAGCCTACGGTTGCACCCCGAACCATTTCCGGTGAGTTTCACCGACTGGCCTACACCACACCCCCGCCGGATTCCCCGGCCCCGCGAACACCACCGGCCCCGGGCGGCTCCCGGTCCCGCAAGCACAGGAACGCAAACACCGGACCGCCGCGGACACCTCGGACGGCCTCCGGGACCACCCGGTCATCTGCCGCGCGGGAAGCGCCGAGTTGTACCGTCGCACGGAGGGCATCCGGTACGGCATAGTGTTGGGTGCCGACTCGACGAGCCGACCAAATGTCCGGTTCGATCGAGTTCATTCCCCCGTGGTGTAATTGGCAGCACTGTGGCTTTTGGTGCCATCTGTCCGGGTTCGAGTCCTGGCGGGGGAGCCTTGGTCGATCCGGCCCCTGACAGCGCCATCAGGCCCTCTCCCACATCCCTCCTGATTCGCCCCGGTATCCTGCGGATGTCCACACCCCGCCATCCGAAGCCGAAGGGCAACCCCGTGAGCGCCAATCGCCCGGCAGCCGTCGTCGTACTTGCAGCGGGTGAGGGCACCCGTATGAAATCGGCCACACCCAAGGTTCTGCACGACATCTGCGGACGCTCCCTCGTCGGTCATGTGCTCGCCGCCGCGCGCGAGTTGAACCCCGAGAACCTGGTCGTCGTCGTCGGGCACGCCCGCGAGAAGGTCGTCGGACACCTCGCGGAGATCGACCCGGACGTCCGGACGGCGGTGCAGGCCGAGCAGAACGGCACCGGGCACGCGGTACGGATGGGCCTCGAAGAGCTCGGCGCCGGCGTGGACGGCACGGTCGTCGTGGTCTGCGGCGACACCCCCCTGCTCAGCGGAGAGACCCTGCTCGCGCTGGCCTCGACCCACAGCGCCGACGGCAACGCCGTCACCGTGCTGACCGCCGAGGTCCCCGACGCCACCGGCTACGGCCGCATCGTGCGGGACGGCGCCAGCGGCGCGGTCACCGCGATCGTCGAGCACAAGGACGCGACCGACTCGCAGCGCGCGATCCGCGAGATCAACTCGGGCGTCTTCGCCTTCGACGGCCAGCTCCTCGCCGACGCGCTCGGCAAGGTGCGCACGGACAACAGCCAGGGCGAGGAGTACCTGACGGACGTCCTCGGGATCCTGCGCGAGGCCGGGCACCGGGTGGGCGCGGCCGTCGCCGCCGACCACCGCGAGATCGCCGGCATCAACAACCGCGTACAGCTCGCCGAGGCCCACCGCATCCTGAACGACCGGCTGCTGACGCGGGCCATGCTGGCCGGCGTCAGCGTGATCGACCCCGCGACGACCTGGGTCGACGTGACGGTCACCTTCGAGCAGGACGCGATCGTGCACCCCGGGACGCAGCTCCAGGGCGCCACGCATGTCGCCGAGGGCGCCGAGGTCGGGCCCAACTGCCGTCTGAAGGACACCCGGGTGGGTGCGGGCGCCCGCGTCGACAACACCGTGGCCGACACCGCCGAGGTGGGCCCGCAGGCGAAGGTGGGCCCGTTCGCCTATCTGCGTCCGGGCACGCGGATCGGCCTGAAGGCCAAGGTCGGCACGTACGTCGAGACGAAGAACGCGACGATCGGCGAGGGGACGAAGATCCCGCACCTGTCGTACGTCGGTGACGCGACGATCGGCGAGTACTCGAACATCGGTGCCGCCAGCGTGTTCGTGAACTACGACGGGCAGGAGAAGCACCACACCACGATCGGCTCGCACTGCCGTACGGGTTCGGACAACATGTTTGTGGCTCCTGTCACGGTCGGGGACGGCGCGTACACCGCGGCGGGCTCCGTCATCACGAAGGACGTGCCGCCCGGTTCGCTGGCCGTGGCCCGTGGCCAGCAGCGCAATATCGAGGGCTGGGTGGCTCGCAAGCGTCCCGGAAGCGCCGCCGCGAAGGCCGCGGAGACCGCCTCCCGGGAACCGGAAGGCGAAGGCTGACCGGAAAACGGCACGTCTGGGACGGCGTACCGTGATAAGTGCACACCCGCACCCCGCTGAGAAGCCCTCTCGCAACCCAGCCGAGAAGACCTCTCACGCCCACTGAGATGACCTCTGAGGAGACAGTGCTGTGACCGGGATCAAGACGACCGGCAAGAAGAAGATGATGTTCTTCTCCGGCCGCGCCCACCCCGAGCTTGCCCAGGAGGTCGCCCACAAGCTGGGTGTCGGGGTCGTCCCGACGAAGGCCTTCGACTTCGCGAACGGCGAGATCTACATCCGCTACCAGGAGTCCGCGCGCGGCGCCGACTGCTTCCTGATGCAGAGCCACACGGCCCCCATCAACAAGTGGATCATGGAACAGCTCATCATGATCGACGCTCTGAAGCGGGCGTCCGCCCGGAGCATCACCGTGATCGTGCCTTTCTACGGTTACGCCCGTCAGGACAAGAAGCACCGTGGACGTGAACCGATCTCGGCGCGTCTGATCGCGGACCTGATGAAGACGGCCGGCGCGGACCGCATCCTCACGGTCGATCTGCACACCGACCAGATCCAGGGCTTCTTCGACGGCCCGGTGGACCACCTGTTCGCGCTGCCGATCCTCGCCGACTACGTGGGTGCGAAGGTCGACAGGTCCAAGCTCACCGTCGTCTCCCCGGACGCCGGCCGGGTGCGGGTCGCCGACCGCTGGTGCGACCGTCTGGACGCTCCGCTGGCCATCGTGCACAAGCGCCGCGACAAGGACGTCGCCAACAAGGTCACCGTCCACGAGGTGGTCGGTGACGTGAAGGGCCGCGTCTGTGTCCTCGTCGACGACATGATCGACACCGGTGGCACCATCTGCGCCGCCGCCGACGCGCTCTTCGCGCACGGTGCGGAGGACGTCATCGTGACGGCCACGCACGGTGTGCTCTCCGGCCCGGCGGCCGACCGTCTGAAGAACTCCAAGGTCAGCGAGTTCATCTTCACGGACACCCTGCCGACCCCGGGTGAGCTGGAGCTCGACAAGATCACGGTGCTGTCGATCGCTCCGACGATCGCCGACGCGGTGCGTGAGGTCTTCGAGGACGGCTCGGTGACGAGCCTGTTCGAGGAGCAGTAGGCCATACCCCCGCCGGGGGGGGGGGGGGGGCCCGCCCCCCCCCCCCCCCCGCCGCGGATTGTATTATGTGAGGCACCCCCCCCAACACAAAGCCAGATATAGAGCGGGGGTGGGCGCC
>NZ_JBHYXD010000194.1:0-3078 GCF_042751995.1 Streptomyces sp. NPDC059371
AGGGGGTGGGAATACTCATCTCGAAGCAGGCTTCCCGCTTAGATGCTTTCAGCGGTTATCCCTCCCGAACGTAGCCAACCAGCCATGCCCTTGGCAGGACAACTGGCACACCAGAGGTTCGTCCGTCCCGGTCCTCTCGTACTAGGGACAGCCCTTCTCAATATTCCTACGCGCACAGCGGATAGGGACCGAACTGTCTCACGACGTTCTAAACCCAGCTCGCGTACCGCTTTAATGGGCGAACAGCCCAACCCTTGGGACCGACTCCAGCCCCAGGATGCGACGAGCCGACATCGAGGTGCCAAACCATCCCGTCGATATGGACTCTTGGGGAAGATCAGCCTGTTATCCCCGGGGTACCTTTTATCCGTTGAGCGACGGCGCTTCCACAAGCCACCGCCGGATCACTAGTCCCGACTTTCGTCCCTGCTCGACCCGTCGGTCTCACAGTCAAGCTCCCTTGTGCACTTACACTCAACACCTGATTGCCAACCAGGCTGAGGGAACCTTTGGGCGCCTCCGTTACTCTTTAGGAGGCAACCGCCCCAGTTAAACTACCCATCAGACACTGTCCCTGATCCGGATCACGGACCCAGGTTAGACATCCAGCACGACCAGACTGGTATTTCAACGACGACTCCACCTGAACTGGCGTCCAAGCTTCACAGTCTCCCAGCTATCCTACACAAGCCGAACCGAACACCAATATCAAACTGTAGTAAAGGTCCCGGGGTCTTTCCGTCCTGCTGCGCGAAACGAGCATCTTTACTCGTAGTGCAATTTCACCGGGCCTATGGTTGAGACAGTCGAGAAGTCGTTACGCCATTCGTGCAGGTCGGAACTTACCCGACAAGGAATTTCGCTACCTTAGGATGGTTATAGTTACCACCGCCGTTTACTGGCGCTTAAGTTCTCAGCTTCGCCACCCCGAAGAGTGACTAACCGGTCCCCTTAACGTTCCAGCACCGGGCAGGCGTCAGTCCGTATACATCGCCTTACGGCTTCGCACGGACCTGTGTTTTTAGTAAACAGTCGCTTCTCGCTGGTCTCTGCGGCCACCCCCAGCTCATGAAGTAAATTCAATCACCGGTGATGGCCCCCCTTCTCCCGAAGTTACGGGGGCATTTTGCCGAGTTCCTTAACCATAGTTCACCCGAACGCCTCGGTATTCTCTACCTGACCACCTGAGTCGGTTTAGGGTACGGGCCGCCATGAAACTCGCTAGAGGCTTTTCTCGACAGCATAGGATCATCCACTTCACCACAATCGGCTCGGCATCAGGTCTCAGCCTTGATGTGTGACGGATTTGCCTATCACACGGCCTACACCCTTACCCCGGGACAACCACCGCCCGGGATGGACTACCTTCCTGCGTCACCCCATCACTCACCTACTACAGGTCTGGTCCGTCGGCTCCACCACTCCCCTTTGCCCGAAGGCTCCGGGGCGGCTTCACGGACTTAGCATCGCCTGGTTCAATGTTTGACGCTTCACAGCGGGTACCGGAATATCAACCGGTTATCCATCGACTACGCCTGTCGGCCTCGCCTTAGGTCCCGACTTACCCTGGGCAGATCAGCTTGACCCAGGAACCCTTAGTCAATCGGCGCACACGTTTCTCACGTGTGTATCGCTACTCATGCCTGCATTCTCACTCGTGAACCGTCCACCACTGCCTTCCGGCGCGGCTTCACCCGGCACACGACGCTCCCCTACCCATCACAGCGGGCGTTGGCCCTATTGCTGCAATGACACGACTTCGGCGGTACGCTTGAGCCCCGCTACATTGTCGGCGCGGAATCACTAGACCAGTGAGCTATTACGCACTCTTTCAAGGGTGGCTGCTTCTAAGCCAACCTCCTGGTTGTCTGTGCGACTCCACATCCTTTCCCACTTAGCGTACGCTTAGGGGCCTTAGTCGATGCTCTGGGCTGTTTCCCTCTCGACCATGGAGCTTATCCCCCACAGTCTCACTGCCGCGCTCTCACTTACCGGCATTCGGAGTTTGGCTAAGGTCAGTAACCCGGTAGGGCCCATCGCCTATCCAGTGCTCTACCTCCGGCAAGAAACACACGACGCTGCACCTAAATGCATTTCGGGGAGAACCAGCTATCACGGAGTTTGATTGGCCTTTCACCCCTAACCACAGGTCATCCCCCAGGTTTTCAACCCTGGTGGGTTCGGTCCTCCACGACCTCTTACAGCCGCTTCAACCTGCCCATGGCTAGATCACTCCGCTTCGGGTCTTGAGCGCGCTACTGAATCGCCCTATTCGGACTCGCTTTCGCTACGGCTTCCCCACACGGGTTAACCTCGCAACGCACCGCAAACTCGCAGGCTCATTCTTCAAAAGGCACGCAGTCACGACGCACTGAGTAAACTCAATGCGCGACGCTCCCACGGCTTGTAGGCACACGGTTTCAGGTACTATTTCACTCCGCTCCCGCGGTACTTTTCACCATTCCCTCACGGTACTATCCGCTATCGGTCACCAGGGAATATTTAGGCTTAGCGGGTGGTCCCGCCAGATTCACACGGGATTTCTCGGGCCCCGTGCTACTTGGGTGTCTCTCAAACGAGCCGTTGATGTTTCGACTACGGGGGTCTTACCCTCTACGCCGGACCTTTCGCATGTCCTTCGCCTACATCAACGGTTTCTGACTCGTCTCACAGCCGGCAGACTGTGAAAGAGAGATCCCACAACCCCCCAAGCGCAACCCCTGCCGGGTCTCACACGCTTGAGGTTTGGCCTCATCCGGTTTCGCTCGCCACTACTCCCGGAATCACGGTTGTTTTCTCTTCCTGCGGGTACTGAGATGTTTCACTTCCCCGCGTTCCCTCCACATACCCTATGTGTTCAGGTATGGGTGACAGCCCATGACGACTGCCGGGTTTCCCCATTCGGAAACCCCCGGATCAAAGCCTGGTTGACGGCTCCCCGGGGACTATCGTGGCCTCCCACGTCCTTCATCGGTTCCTGGTGCCAAGGCATCCACCGTGCGCCCTTAAAAACTTGGCCACAGATGCTCGCGTCCACTGTGCAGTTCTCAAACAACGACCAACCACCCATCACCCCAC
>NZ_JBHYXD010000195.1:0-4405 GCF_042751995.1 Streptomyces sp. NPDC059371
ACCTTCGTACGAGAAGCCCCGAGAAGCCCGGGAACCCTAGAACTTGTTGCGCGGGGTGATGCCCAGCGACATGCCCGACAGGCCGCGCTGGCGGCCGCCCAGCTTGCCCGCGATGGCGCGCAGCGCCGAGCCGGCGGGGGAGTCGGGGTCGGTCAGGACGACCGGCTTGCCCTCGTCGCCGCCCTCGCGCAGACGGACGTCGATCGGAATGGAGCCGAGGACCGGGACGGTCGCTCCGGTGGTGCGGGTCAGGCCGTCGGCGACCGACTGGCCGCCGCCGGTGCCGAACACGTCGACCATCTCGTCGCAGTGCGGGCAGGGCAGCCCCGACATGTTCTCGACCACGCCCACGATCTTCTGGTGGGTCTGCACGGCGATGGAACCGGCGCGCTCGGCCACCTCGGCCGCCGCCTGCTGCGGGGTCGTCACGACCAGGATCTCGGCGTTCGGGACGAGCTGGGCGACGGAGATCGCGATGTCGCCGGTGCCCGGCGGGAGGTCCAGGAGCAGGACGTCCAGGTCGCCCCAGTACACGTCCGCCAGGAACTGCTGGAGCGCGCGGTGGAGCATCGGGCCACGCCAGACCACCGGTGCGTTGCCCGGGGTGAACATCCCGATGGAGATGACCTTCACGCCGTGCGCGGACGGCGGCATGATCATGTTCTCGACCTGGGTCGGCTTGCCGTCCGCGCCGAGCATGCGCGGCACCGAGTGGCCGTAGATGTCGGCGTCCACGACACCGACCTTGAGGCCGTCGGCGGCCATCGCGGCCGCCAGGTTCACGGTGACCGAGGACTTGCCGACACCGCCCTTGCCGGACGCGACGGCGTAGACACGGGTGAGCGAGCCGGGCTTGGCGAAGGGCACCTCGCGCTCGGCGGTGCCGCCCTTCAGCGCGGTCGCCAGCTCGCGGCGCTGCTCGTCGCTCATCACGTCGAGTTCGACGTCGACACGCGTGACGCCCTCGACCCGCGAGACCGCCTCCGTCACCCGCTGGGTGATCGTTTCGCGCATCGGGCAGCCGGAGACCGTGAGGTACACCGCGACCGCGACCACGCCATCCGCACCGATCTCCACGGACTTGACCATCCCCAGTTCGGTGATGGGTCGGTTGATCTCGGGGTCGTTCACCGTCGCCAGTGCTTCACGCACCGCGTCTTCCGTAGCCATAGGGACGATGGTACGGCGCGACCCATGTGCCCCGGAAAGCCCTGTCACCGGTCGTCTACGTCACGTCCCCGCGACCGATCCGCCGGGAATACGACCCGGCCGTCCCCGTGGCCGTCGGGATGGCGGTCCTCCAGCTCCCTGACCAGGTCCTGGAGTTCGTTGCGGATCCAGTCGCGGGTGGCGACCTCGCCCAGGCCCATCCGCAGCGCGGCGATCTCGCGGGTGAGGTACTCGGTGTCGGCGATGGACCGCTCGTTCTGTTTGCGGTCCTGTTCGAGGTTGACCCGGTCGCGGTCGTCCTGCCGGTTCTGCGCGAGCAGGATCAGCGGGGCGGCGTAGGAGGCCTGGAGCGACAGCATCAGGGTCAGGAAGATGAACGGGTAGTTGTCGAAGCGCAGGTCGCCCGGCGCGAAGACGTTCCAGACCACCCACATGATGATGACGATCGTCATCCAGACGAGGAACCGCCCGGTGCCCAGGAAGCGGGCGATGCGTTCCGAGAACCGTCCGAAGGCCTCCGGGTCCCACTCGGGCAGCAGTCTGCGCCGCGGTGGCTTCGGCTGGTCGAGCCGGGTGCGCGGCCGGGGGGCCGCCGTCGCCCCCGTGGCGGCCCGCTCACGGGCCTCACGGTCGGGCGCCATGGCGTCCCTCTCCGCCCAGCGGGCCTTCCGGCTCCGCGGGGCCGCGGCCCTCGTCGGGGACGCCCTCACGGCCGCTCCCGTCGCTCCCGTCGGTCCTGTCCGTCCCGCTCCCGTCGCCGTCGTCGTCCCGCTCGTCGTGCATGCTCTCGTGCACGCCCTCGTCGAGGTGGAACTCCGTCTCCCGCCAGTCCTCGGGCAGCATGTGGTCCAGTACGTCGTCCACGGTCACCGCGCCGAGCAGCGAGCCGCTCTCGTCGACGACGGGGGCCGCGACCATGTCGTACGTCGCGAAGAACCCGGCGACCACCGGCAGCTCGTCCTCCGGGGCCAGCGGGTGGAGGTCGTCGTCGACGAGCGAGCCGACCAGGGTGGGCGGCGGATCGCGCAGCAGCCGCTGGAAGTGCACCGCCCCCAGGTACTTGCCCGTCGGCGTCTCGTCCGGCGGACGGCACACGTACACCTGGGCGGCGAGCGCGGGGGAGAGGTCGGGGTTGCGGACCCGGGCGAGGGCGTCGGCGACGGTCGCGTCGGGCCGCAGCACGATGGGCTCGGTGGTCATGAGGCCGCCCGCCGTCCGTTCCGCGTAGGCCATCAGCCGCCGGACGTCCGCCGCCTCGCCGGGCCGCATCAGCGTCAGCAGCCGCTCCACGTCCTCGGTGGGCAGCTCGGCCAGCAGGTCGGCCGCGTCGTCGGGGTCCATCGCCTCCAGGACGTCCGCCGCGCGCTCCTCCTTGAGCTTGCCGAGGATCTCGATCTGGTCGTCCTCGGGCAGCTCCTCCAGGACGTCGGCGAGGCGGTCGTCGTCGAGCGCGGCGGCCACCTCGCCGCGCCGCTTGGGCGACAGGTGGTGCAGCACGTTCGCGAGGTCGGCGGGCCGGAGCTGCTCGAAGGTGGCCAGCAGGCTCTCCGCGCCCTGTCCGTGCTCCTCCAGCGAGAAGCCGGTGACGGAGGACCAGTCGACCGTCATCGTCTCGCCCTTGGAGCGCCGGAAGGCGCCGGCGCGGCCCTTGCGGACGAAGACCCGGCCGATCTCCCACTCCCTGCGGGCCGGGAGCTGCTGGATCGACACGTCCAGGACCGTCACCTCCTCGCCCGTCTCGACGAGGGTCACGAGCCGGTCGAGCAGCTCGCCGAAGACGAGCCGTTCGGTGGGCCGCTGCTCGAAGCGGCGCACGTTCAGGACGCCGGTCGTGATGACCTGGCCGGACTCGATGCCGGTCACCCGGGTCATGGGCAGGAAGATGCGGCGGCGCGTGGACAGTTCGACGACGAGGCCGAGCATGCGCGGCGGCCGGCGTCCGACGCGGAGCATGGCGACGAGGTCCCGCACACGGCCCACCTGGTCGCCGTTCGGGTCGAAGACGGCGACGCCGGACAGGTGCGAGACGAAGATCCGGGGGGCGGCTGCGGCCATGCCCGGGCCTCCTTCGCTTCGATGCGTTCTGTGCCGGTCTGTCCGCTCGGGTGGGCTTCAGGCTAGCCCGTCCCGGTCGGGTACGCCCTGGTGGGCGGTCCGGACGGACTGCCTCCGCCGGGCGGGTGCCGCACCGGTACGCTGCCGTACGCCGTTTGAGGACCGCGCACGAGAGGCAGCCCCACCTGTGACCGCAATTCCCCAGGGCCGTTCCAGCAGAGCCCTGACGGTGGCCGCGATGTGCGCACTGGCCGTGACAGCGACGGGTCTGACGGGGTGCGGCAGCGAGGACCCGGACTCGGGCACGAACGGGGTCGGCAAGCTGTCCGCCGCCGCCATCCAGGCGAAGGCGAAGTCGGCGGCCGAGAAGGCGTCGACCGTGCGGCTCTCCGGGACCGTCGTCTCGGGCGGCACCACGTACACCCTCGACATGCGCCTCAAGTCCGACGGCGGCACCGGTTCGGTCACCTCCAAGGGGGCCGGTTTCCGGCTGCTGCGGGTCGGCAAGCACCTCTTCCTCAAGGCGGACGCCGAGTTCTGGGCCCACGAGGACGGCGAGAGCGACGGCAAGCCGACGGACACCGCGGCGGCCGGCAAGCTGGAGGGCATGTACGTGAAGGTGCCGACCGGCGACCCCGTGTACAAACGCTTCAGCGGCTTCACCGACAAGGACGTCCTGCTCGACGGGCTGCTCGGTCTGCACGGCACCCTCGCCAAGGACGGACACCACGAGCAGGAGGGCGTCCGCACGATCCGCATCTCCGGCGACAAGGGCGCGGGCGGCACCCTGGACGTCTCCCTCACGGGCACCCCGTACCCGGTCCTGCTCGGGCGCGCGGGCAACGCCGGCACCCTCCGGCTGACCGACTGGGGCAAGGACTTCCCGCTCGCGGAACCGCCGAAGAAGGACACGGTCGACTACGGGCAGCAGCTCCCCTCGTCGTGACCCGGCCCGGCCCGGCCCGGCCCGGCCCGGCCCGGCCCGGCCCGGCCCGGCCCGCGAGCCGGGCGGGGCCACCCCTGTCCGGCCCGTGTGTCGGGCACTCTCACCCGGTCCGCGGCAGCCGGCCCCCGGGCGACGGGCCCGGACAGGCCCTAGGTCGTGTCCGCAAAGTCTCGCCTGCCCGGCGACGCCTGGCACGCTCCCCCAAGCTCTTCGAGCAGGGGGGACCCCCACTCG
>NZ_JBHYXD010000196.1:0-3446 GCF_042751995.1 Streptomyces sp. NPDC059371
ACGCCAGGATCGGCGGCTTCTGTGCGGGACCGTGAGGCAGCTCCGCCCCCGCGCCGCGCGGCCCGGCGCCCGCGCCCGGCCCCCCCCCCCCCCCCGCGGTACTTCGTTCGTGTGCGCCCGCCCGGTGGGGGCGGAGGGGGACCGGAGGCGGGCCGGGCCCGCCGCGGTCACCCGCCGTTCACGCGACTACGAGGTCTTGACCTTGATGTCGCCGGCGATGATGGCGGCCTTCGCCTTGGCAACGGCGTCGGTGAGACCGGCGATCTGCGCCATCTTCGGGTTGCTGTCGGCGAGGCCGACACCGTTCACCTTGAGGTCGAAGGTCTGCGTGCCGGTCAGCGGCTTGCCGTCGTGGACCGACTTGGACAGCGTGAAGACCGCGCCGCCGACGTCCTTGAGCGCGGAGGTCAGGATCTTGTCCTTGTACGCCGCCAGCGCTTCCTGCTTGTACTGGTCGGAGTCGACGCCGATCGCCCACACGCCCGCCTTGGAGGCGGCCTCGATGACACCCTGGCCGGAGAGACCTGCGGCGGCGTACAGGACGTCGGCACCCTTCTCGATCTGGCCCTCGGCGGCGGCCTTGCCCTTGTCGGGGCTGGAGAAGCCACCCTCGGCGGCGGTCTGCGTCAGGTACTGCGAGAGGACCTTCACGCCGGGCTTGGTGTCCTTGACGCCCTGCGTGTAGCCGGCCTCGAACTTGTGGATCAGCGGAACGTCCACACCACCGATGAAGCCGACCGTGTTGCTCTTGGTGGCCTTGGCGGCGGCGACACCGGCGAGGTAGGAGGACTCCTGCTCGGCGAAGACCAGGGAGGCGACGTTCTTGCCGTTGACGACCGAGTCCACGATGCCGAAGGTGGTCTTCGGGAACTTCGCGGCGGCCTTCTCCAGCGCGGGACCGTAGGCGAAGCCGATGCCGATGACGGGGTTGTAGCCCTGCTTGGCGAGGGACTCCAGACGCTGCTGCTTGTCGGCGTCGGTCTCGTTGTCGGTGGGCTCGACGTCGGCCGTCTGGTAGCCGAACTCCTTCTTCGCCTTCTCCAGGCCCGCGAACGCGGCGTCGTTGAAGGACTGGTCGCCCTTGCCGCCGACGTCGTACGCGATGGCGAGGCCCTTGCCGCCACCGCTCTCGCTGCTGTTGCTGCTGCTGTTGCTGTCGCTGCTGGTGCCGCCGCAGGCGGTGGCGGCGAGTGCGAGCGACGCGACCCCCACCGCGATGCGGGTCAGGCTGGCAATCCGACGCATCTGAAGCTCCCCATTCTCCAAAGCCCCGCAGTGGGTGCTGAGTTCGGCGCACATTAACGCGCGTAGACCGTCCAGGGAACGGGGTTCCGCCTGGCCGTTATCCATTCGTGCCGATGGCCGGTTACGTCCTTGTGAACCATGCGGCCGAAAGGCGTGTTCGGGGACGCAGTGACCGTCGCGCACCTCACGCGGCGAATCCGGGTACCGGACCCCAGGTGACGGAGCGGGTGGTCACTGCTCCACAAAGTGACTGTTGTCGAGGAACTGCCGACCACGCTACTGCCGGGGCGTGGGGGACGCGACCGGAGTTCACCCGGCCGCGTCCGTCGCCTGTCCGGGGCCCGGGAGGGGTGGCCCGGCGGCCCCGGGACGGCTGGACCGACGGCCCTGGGAGGGGCCGGCCCGGCAGCCTAGGAGGGGGGCTGGTCCAGGAGGGCCGCGGCGGTGAACATCTCGACGCCGACCGTGATCGCGTGCTCGTCGGCGTCGAAGTCGCCCCGGTGCAGATCGCGGGTGGTGCGGTCGCCGGGGCGTCGCACCCCGAGCCGGGCCATCGCGCCGGGCACGTGCTCCAGATACCAGGAGAAGTCCTCGCCGCCGAGGCTCTGCTCAGTGTCCTCGATGGACTGCGCGCCGCGCCGGGCGGTCATGGCGTCGCGGAGCAGTTCGGTGACGCCCGGGTCGTTGACGACCGGCGGGACGCCCCGGATGTAGTTGATCTCGGACTTGGCGCGGTAGAGGTTCGCGATCTCGTCGATGGCCGCGTGGACGAGGTCGGGCGCGGCCCGCCAGGCGTCGAGGTCCAGGCAGCGGATCGTCCCGGACAGTTCGGCGTGCTGGGGGATCACGTTGCACGCGTGGCCCGACTCGATGCGTCCCCAGGTCACCGCGAGCCCGCTGCGGGCGTCCACGCGCCGGGCGACGAGCGCCGGCACATCGGTGACGACCCGCGCGGCGGCGGTGACGAGGTCGGTGGTGAGGTGGGGGCGCGCGGTGTGGCCACCCGCGCCGTCGAGCGAGACTTCGAGCCGGTCGCACGCCGAGGTGATGGCGCCGTGCCGCAGTCCGATGCGCCCCGCGTCGACCCTCGGGTCGCAGTGCACGCCGACGATCCGCCCGACTCCTTCGAGCACGCCCGACTCGATCGCGTCCGGGGCGCCGCCGGGCAGCACCTCCTCGGCAGGCTGGAAGATCAGCCGGACACGCCGGGGCAGCAGGCCCTGGGCGTGCAGGTCGGCGAGGACGAGACCGGCGCCGAGCACGACCGTGGTGTGGACGTCGTGGCCGCAGGCGTGGGCACGGTCGGGCACGGTCGAGCGGTACGCGCAGTCACTCTTCGTGTCCGGGATGGGCAGCGCGTCGATGTCGGCGCGCAGTGCCAGCATGGGGCGTACGTCGTCGGCGTCCCCGATGTCACAGATGAGGCCGGTCCCGATGGAGAGGACCCGCGGCTGGAGGCCCGCCTGCTCCAGGCGCGCCTTGATCGCCGCGGTGGTGCGGAACTCCTGGTTGCCGAGCTCCGGGTGCATGTGCAAGTCGCGGCGGAACGCGACAAGTTCGGCGCGCAGTGCCTCGGGCAGCGCGCCCGGGAGCAGCGGCTCCCCGGGGAGATCGGCCTCGGACTCTCGGGACATCAGTTGGTTCACCCTTTGAAGGGTAGGACGATCGGGCGGCCAACTAACCCACGATCAACAAAAGTTCAGCCCGTTAGGGGAAGAAAATCTGACCGCGCGGCGCATGGTCGGCTACGAGGATGGGTAGACTCGCCCGGCTCTTCGGGCGTTTGGATCTTGAACGGGTGCGGGTGACCGGCTGTGATCCGACTCGTCGGCGGCGTCCGCCGATGTGCACCGGAGAAGGCCCGGGGTTCCCGGGCTCATTCCCCTTCTTGGTCTCCACGGTCTCACACCGACGCGCCCGGATCCCGGCGAGCGCACCGTCTCCGGCCTTTTCGGGTCACGTTCCGTCATGAGGGGGCCCGGCGTGTCGGCGTCGGCTCCGGTGCCGGGCGGACACCGCGGGCCCGGGCCGGGCGGGACCGTTCGCGCTCCCGGCACGGGCGGGTCGCGGGGCCGCGTCGACCGGCCCGGGTGACCGGCCCGGGTGACCGGCCCGGGTGGCGGGGCCGGGTCCGCCGGCCCCGGTGGCGGGCCCGCGTCGGCGCGCGTGGGGCGGCGCGGGCGCACCGGCGCGGGCCGGGC
>NZ_JBHYXD010000197.1:0-2288 GCF_042751995.1 Streptomyces sp. NPDC059371
CACGCCCGTGTCCCGCTGGTGCTGGTTGCGGCCGTAGGGCCTTGTCGCGGGCGGGGGCGAACTCCACCGGGGCGTAGATGCTGATCACCCGGCGGTCAGGGGGTCAGACCGTGGTGAGGGCGAATGCCTTCTCCATCAGGTCGTTCGCCGCTCCGCTGATGACCCGCTCGGCGCGGGCGTCCGCCTTCTCGGCGTCGGTCTTGCCCCGGGTCGGGGCGACGTGGTTGGCGTACTCGGTGAGCGCGTTGTATCCGGCCCACCGCGTGCCCCGGATACCGGCCTGGGTGTCGGCGTGCTCGAACAGGTTCGAGATCGCCCCCCACCGCTGGCGCTGGTTGGTCTTGGCGCGGGCGTGGTCGCTGTCCTTGACCGGCCACAGCTCGTCCACCACCGACTTCAGCTCGCTGAGCGTCATCTCAGCTTCGATCATGCGCTGTGCGGCCTGCTCGAACTCCTCGGCGTACCGGAACGTCAGACCGAGGGCGGAACGGGCCTGCGCGATACGGGCCTTGGCTCCGGCGGTGTGCCGCACCACGAACGAGGACCGGGCCCCGTGAATGGCCGCGCGCATGGTGTTCGCGCACACCACCCGGACCGGCGTCACCAGGATGCGGAACGCTGAGCCTCCGTCGTGGCTGTTGAACGCTGCGATGTACAGATCAACGTCGTCGTTCCCGCCGATCGTGAGTCCCTGTGGCATCTTCATGGTCAGGAACACCTGACGGCCGTCCTTGAGCGATCCGGCGGTCTCGAAGTGCGCGCCGGACTCGTCAGCCAGCAGGTTGAGGAACTCGGCGTGTTCTTCGTTCTGAACGGGGTGGTAGTCGTTGCCGACCACTCCGAGTGCCTGCGTGCGGCCGGTCTTGGGGTGCGTGCGCGCGGTCGCGAAGTGCTGTGACACCTCCAGCGGCGTGGTTCCGTCAGCTGTGATCTCGGTCGCGTTCAGGGGGAGGAGTCGCACGTTCCAGCCGGACAGAGACGCGATGCGCATGGCGTCTTCGGCGGTCATCGCGCCGTCGGTGACGGTGCCGAGCTTGTGCCAGGCGCTCGTGTTGGCGGAGGCGAAAGCTGCGGTGCCGTCGGTGAACTGCTCGATCTCGTGAGCCACTTGGGGCGTCCCTTCTGGTGACGAACGTTCGGCGTGTCCGGTAGGGGGCCAACCCTCGAACTGGTTCCATAATACCTAACTCCGGGGGTGGGGCAAGCGATTAAATCCCTGGTGCGTCCCACCCCCGGGGCGGCCTGCTGACCTGCGGCTACAGATGCGGCGGCTTGTGCCGGGTCAGGTCACTCTTCCCGCTCGGCAAGGGCGGTGACGCCGTAGTAGAGGTACTCCGGCACGTGGAACACGTTGGTCTCGACGGGGTAGTACTGCGGGCGCTCGGTGATCATACGGAACATCCGCCACCCGCCGACGGCGTCAGTCTCCGACCACTCCAGAACCTTGCCGAAGCCTGCGAGCGTGTCACCGACTGCGAGGTACTTGACCTGTGCGCGGTAGCGCATGGTTCCGGTCCGGTCGCGGCCCCCTGCTCGACTACATGGGCGCGGGGGTGGGTCTTGAGCTGCTGGGCGATCCTCTGACTCATGATCAGTTCCCTTCCGTGGGGGCTTACCGCTGCCAGTGCTGCGGCAGTGCCGTGACGCTCCACGTGTGGACTCCGGTCAGTGCGGTGACGAATGCGCCGTTCCGGTACTCGCTGAGGCGGTAGAGCGTGGACTCTCTTCCTCGGCGGTCCAGTTCGCGCTCAATGCGCGTCACCCAGTAACGGCCGTGGCAGCACTCCTGCGACCCGTGGTAGCTGACCAACTGCCCGATGCTGGGGCCGCTGTCCGCGTGTAGGGCGGCGGACAGGTTGGCCAAGGCCGTACCGAACGTGTGCGGCGGCAACGGCACGTCGGTCAGCGCGGGCCCGGTGTGCCCGGTTCGTACGCCAGAGATCCATCCCACCTCGAACAGGGGCCGGGCCAACTCGCGCACGTCGTGCGGGAAACCGGTGTTCTCGGGGGGGAGCTGTTCCAGTGCTGCCCGGAAAGCGGCCTCGATCTGCTCCCGCTCTGCCTCGGTCGCCGGAACGGCGCGGTGGGCGGGCTCAATGCTCGTCATGCTCACGTGACTTTCCCTTCGATTGGTGTAGGCGCTGGGCTGTCCCGGGGGGGCCCGGTAAAACGGGCCCCCCCGGGGGGGGGAAAAAAATAATAAACGCCGCACCCAAAAAAAAAAAATTATATATAAGAAGTGACCCCACCCAAAAGTATAAACACGGAAACTTTAACACACAAATATA
>NZ_JBHYXD010000197.1:2298-3437 GCF_042751995.1 Streptomyces sp. NPDC059371
CGGGGGGGGGGGGGGGGTTTATCTATAATAATGAGCTCGTTTATTTGCTTTTTTTTTGGTGTGGGGGGGGGGGTGCGGGGGGGGCCCGGAAACCGGCCCCCCCCCGGGGGTTGCCTCCTACTTCAGTCCGCGCGTCCGCAGAAATTCACTGATGCGGAATGCGATGGCCCGCACCGAAAGGGATGCTCCTCGGAATGTTCCGAGAATGCGGGGCCCGGTGTCGCTGTCGTGGATGATGTGGAACTCAAATCCCTGGGCGACCGGCAGAAGGATTCGGATGGGACCGGCCGTGGTCTCGAACCGAATTGACGTGGTGTTGTCGTCCTGGTTGTGCTCGATGACGGCGTCCCGGAGGAGTTCCGGGCGCGGGAGGAAATTGGCGATCCGGCGGGCCTTCGCGGCCTGAGGGGTCGTGATCTCGTCCGTGCGCGGAGCCACCTTGCCTCCGCTGATGACGATTTCCACGCTTACGCCTTTCTGTTGACGAACGTTCGGCGGTGCCGGTTAGGGGGCCACCCCTCCGACATGTTCCATAATACAACACTCTTGATCTGTTGCACCACCTCACGCGCAAACTCCTGCGCTATCTCCTGCGTCATCCCCTGCCCTCGACCAGCGGTCGGCCTTTCCAACACTCCAGTTCAGAGGGCCTCTTACGCGTGGTTGGGGGAGCTGACATCCCCTCAGCTCCCCCGTCCCGTTGTGCCCGCCCCCGGGGTGGGGGGGGGGGGCACCCCCCCCGCGGCGCGCCAGGGGGCGGTGGGGGTGCGGCGGGGGGGGGGGGAGCGCCCTAACCACCCCCCCCTGTCCCGGGGCCCGCGGCGGGGGGGGGGGGGGGCCCCGCCCCCCCCCCCCCCCCCGCCCGGGTGGGCCCCCCCCTGCGGGGGGGGGCCCAACACCGGGACGGAGTCGCCTCAGGGGATAGTTCGTTGTCCGGCTGAGCGCTGGAAGCGCGTGGAGCGCCGATGAGGCGCTCGGGTACTGGGGCGCCCGGAGGGTGCCCACAGCTCCTCACACACGCTCTGACAGTTCCTCACTCCCGTGCCGGTCCGGTTGGGGGGGGGTGGGCGCGGGGGGCTGCCGACCCGGGAAGGGGGGGGGGTGTTTTTGTGGATAGAGAGGATAGAGTAAGAAGATGA
>NZ_JBHYXD010000198.1:0-3287 GCF_042751995.1 Streptomyces sp. NPDC059371
GGGCCGCCCCTCGGGCCCCCACCCCTCCGCAGCGCCCCCAACGGCGGCCTGACCGGACAGCACGGCCGGGTCCGCCGGCCCGTCACCCGTGGGCGGCGGCCGGCTCGGTCTCGTCGCGGGTCGCGGCGAGCGCGGGCTCCGGCAGCACCGCGTACAGCGGCGTCGCACGCGCCACGCGCAGGCAGGGCGCGGGAACGGGCGGGGCCAGCGGGGCGTGATCGGCGGCGCGGGCCCGCCACGAGGACCAGATGATCTTTCCACCGATGTCCGTGGCACAGCAGCCCCAGCCGTCGCTCAGGGCCGCGATCTGGGCCAGGCATCCCTGCGGCGCCCGGTGCGGGCGGATGTCCTGGCTGTTGTCCGAGACGGCCGCGAACAGGCGCCGGCCGTTCCACCACATCTCGATCGTCGTGTTCTTGTCCGCCGAGTGCTGCTCGATGGTGCGGAGCAGCGCTTCCGCACAGCGGCAGACGGACTCGACGAGATTCTCCAGGTTCCAGTACCTGAGGTGCGCGGCCAGGATGCGCCTGACCTGCCCGACCTTCTCCTCGCTGAGCTCCACGTCCAGGTGGTAGTAGCAGGGGACTGCGGCTTTCATCGTGTTGGCTCCTCACCGGCGAAGCTCTCGCTCCTCCTCGCCCCCTGCGGGACCGGGCCCCGATTGCAAAGCGTGAGCACCGATCGCTCCTGAGTCACCCTCAGCATGAGAGGGCTACTCCATTCGTGCAACCCGAGCGCGGCCCCGTCCGGTTGAAGATCCAACAAGACGCTCGGTCCCCGTGCAGGCACCATGAGTGAGGGTGTCGCTCCGTTACGGACCGGCCCCCCTTCGCGTACGGCCCTCATCCGCCGGCCAGGCGAGCCGTGCGCGGTCGAGAGATCGGGAAGGTGACCAGCGTGATGCTGCTGCCTGCCAAAGCCGAGGTCGCCAGGCATCTGGAGCGCTACCGGGCGTGGGAACGCCTGCTTCTCGCGACTCCCTCCGACCGTGTGGTGCGGGGGAATTTCGAGAACACCGGATACACCCTGTGCGTCCTGATGGGGAAGCGGTGCGCGCGGGAGGCGGCGAACGCCGCCGAGGTCTACCTGCAGGACGTTCCGGCACGGATCTGAACGACGGTCCCAGGGACCGCACCGAGAGGGCCTTTCGCGGCAACGACGATTCGGGCCCAGAACCGCGGAGGCGAGACGCATGGACGCGATCACGGACGCGCACCACGAGGCCGGCCGCATACCCGTCATGGATGTGCGGCCGGTCGTCGATTGCGGCAGGCGGCCCGCCAAAGCGGTTGTGGGCGAGACCTTCCAGGTCACCGCCACTCTTTTCGGTGAAGGCCATGACGCGGTCGGCGCGAATGTCGTCCTGGTCGATCCGGGCGGCCGTCCGGGCCCGTGGACGCCGATGCGCGAGCTGACCCCCGGCACCGACCACTGGGGCGCCCGGGTCACTCCGTCGGCCATGGGCCACTGGACCTACCTGGTGGAGGCCTGGAGCGACCCGGTGACCGGATGGCGGCGCGCCGCCGAGATCAAGATCCTCGCCGGGATCGACGTCGGGCTGGTCCTGGAGGAGGGCGCCGCCCTCCACGAGCGGGCCGCAGCGGGCGTGCCCGAGGCCGCCGGCCGGGACACGGTGCTGGCGGCCGCGGCCACCCTGCGCGACGACTCCCTGCCCGCGGCCGAGCGGTTCGCGGCGGCCCTGGCCCCTGGGGTCGCGGTCACTCTCGCGGAGCATCCGCTGCGTGAACGGCTCACCCGCTCCCTGCCGTTGCCGCTGCTGGTGGAGCGGGAGCGGGCGCTGTACGGCGCGTGGTACGAGTTCTTCCCGCGCTCGGAGGGCGGTCGGGCCCAGCCGTCCGCGCACGGCACGTTCCGTACGGCCGCCGAACGCCTGCCCGCGATCGCGGAGATGGGCTTCGACGTCGTCTACCTCCCGCCCGTCCACCCCATCGGCACCACCTACCGCAAGGGCCCGGACAACACCCTGTCCGCGGGCCCCCAGGACGTCGGGGTGCCCTGGGCCATCGGCTCCCCCGAGGGCGGCCACGACGCGATCCACCCCGACCTGGGCACCCTGGAGGACTTCGACGCCTTCGTCCGCCGGGCCGCCTCCCTCGGTCTGGAGATCGCCCTCGACTTCGCGCTCCAGTGCTCCCCCGACCACCCCTGGGTGGAGAAACACCCCGAGTGGTTCCACCACCGCCCCGACGGCACCATCGCCCACGCGGAGAACCCGCCCAAGAAGTACCAGGACATCTACCCGATCGCCTTCGACCAGGACATGCCCGGCCTGGTCCGCGAGACCGTGCGCGTGCTGCGCCACTGGATGGACCACGGGGTACGGATCTTCCGCGTCGACAACCCGCACACCAAACCCGTCATGTTCTGGGAACGGGTGATCGCGGACATCAACACGACCGACCCCGACGTCATCTTCCTGGCCGAGGCCTTCACCCGGCCCGCCATGATGCGGACCCTGGCCGAGGTCGGCTTCCAGCAGTCGTACACCTACTTCACCTGGCGCAACACCAAACAGGAGCTCACCGAGTACCTCACCGAACTCTCCGGCGACTCGGCCGCCCGCATGCGGCCGAACCTCTTCGTCAACACCCCCGACATCCTCCACGAGTTCCTCCAGCACGGCGGCCGCCCCGCCTTCGAACTGCGCGCCGTCCTCGCCGCCACCCTCTCCCCCACCTGGGGCATCTACAGCGGCTACGAACTCTGCGAGAACACCCCCCTGCGCCGCGACAGCGAGGAATACCTCCACTCCGAGAAATACCAGCTCCGTCCTCGCGACTGGTCCGCCGCCGAGCGCGAGGGCCGCACGATCGCCCCGCTGATCACCCGGCTGAACCGGATCCGGCGGGATCACCGGGCTCTGCGCGAAATTCGGAACCTCCGATTCCACCAGGCCGACAACGATGCCGTCATCGCGTACAGCAAGCGAACGGGTGACGACACGGTGGTCGTCGTGGCGAACCTGGACCCCCACCACACCCGGCAAGCCACAGTGTCCTTGGACATGCCGCGACTCGCTCTCAGGGATGACGCGCGCGTGCCGGTGCGCGACGAGCTCACCGGCGAGACCTACAACTGGGGCAGGTCCAACTTTGTGCGCCTGGGTCCGGGCGGTGCACATGTGCTCACTGTCGGCCCGGCACCGCGGATCGGAGGGTCCCCCGCATGATGGTCAATGAGCCCGTCCCGGACACTTTCGAGGACACCCCGGCCAAGGACCGCGATCCCGAATGGTTCAAACGCGCCGTCTTCTACGAGGTCCTGGT
>NZ_JBHYXD010000199.1:0-3201 GCF_042751995.1 Streptomyces sp. NPDC059371
ATGCCCACCCCCCCCCCGCCAACCGAGCTCAAGCGCGGTCTCGTGGGCGCGGAGAGGTGTATCAGAGCCAGGTGACCGGCCTTCCGCGCGCCGTACGGACGGACAGGTGAGCGGCGGGGCGGCGGGGCGGCGACCCGACCGGTGTGTGTGCCGAGCCACACGAGGAAAATCGCGGGACTCTCCCCGTGCCGCCTCGATCGCCCCCGTCCGGCTTGGCATCCTGGCGTGATGGCATCCGAACGTGACCCCGGCGTCCCGCGCATCCCCCTGAGTGACCTGGTCGAGGAACTCCTCGGCCACGAGGGCCCGTTGCCGATCGTCGCGGCCGGCGACCCCGTGCTGCGCCGGGGCACGGAGCCGTTCGACGGGCAGCTCGCCCCGAAGCTCCTCGCCCGTTTCGTGGCCGCTCTGCGCGCCACGATGCACGCGGCGCCGGGGGTCGGCCTCGCCGCGCCGCAGGTCGGCGTGCCCCTGCGGATCGCCGTCATCGAGGACCCCGCGCCGGTCTCCGACGAGGTGCGCCTCGCCCGCGGACGGCTGCCGCAGCCGTTCCGGGTACTGGTCAATCCCTCGTACGAGGGGATCGGCCCTGGGCGGGCGGCGTTCTTCGAGGGCTGCCTGAGCGTTCCGGGCTGGCAGGCCGTCGTGGCCCGGCACGACGAGGTGCGGCTGACGGCGCTCGACGAGCACGGGGAAACGGTCGACGAGGTGTTCGGCGGCTGGCCCGCGCGGATCGTCCAGCACGAGACGGACCACCTGGACGGCATGCTCTACCTCGACCGCGCGGAACTGCGCTCGCTGTCCTCGAACCAGGCGGCCGCGGAACTCTGGTCCCAGCCGACACCGGAACGGGCGGCCGAGATCCTGGGCTTCACCCTGCCGGACTGATCACCGGGACCCCCGGCGGACGCCCGCGGCACCGCCCGGATCGGTGCCCTGCCGGGCGCCCACGTCGGGTGACGTGCCGCTCAGGGCCGCCGGTGTCGGTGCCGTGCGGGACGCTCACCAAGGCGCCATGGCCCGCTCACAGCTGTGCTGCGTGGGGTCCGTGCCGGGCCGGGCCCTCACCAAGGCGCCTGGCCCGCTCACATCGGGCCGCGCTGGGCCGCTCACGCCCGTGCCGGGCTCGCCAGGGTGCTGCGGCCCGCTCACGTCCGTGCCGTGCCGGGCACTCGCCGAGGTGCGACGGCCCGCTCACCTTGGTGCTGTACCGGGCCGCTCCGCGCCCGTGCCAAGCACCCGCCAGGACGCCGTTGCCCGCTCGCATCGCGGCCGCGCGGCGCCTCTCACCCCGACGCCGCACGCGCCGCACACCCCGACGCCGCACGAGCGCTCACCCCGCTGACTTGCCGGGCCCCGGCGATAATTCGCGGGCGCTCCACGACGGGTTCCCTACGCCCCGCGTCTCTTAGCTCCAGGACCCGCTTCCACGCCACCCGTGTGTCCTTGAGCCGATTGACTTCTGGAGCGTTTTCCCATGATCACCGTTCGCGGTGTCGACGTGCGCGCCGGCGCGCGTCTGCTGCTGTCCGGCGTCTCCTTCACCGTCTCCCCCGGCGACCGCATCGGCCTCGTCGGCCGTAACGGCGCCGGCAAGACCACCCTCCTCAGCACCCTCGCGGGCCTGACGCGGCCCGCCGCCGGTTCCGTCTCCCGTACCGGAGCGGTCGGTCACCTCGCGCAGGACCCGGCCGCGGCTGACCCCTCGGTCACGGTCACCGCGCGGATCCTGTCGGCCCGCGGCCTCGACCGTGCCGTACGGGTCCTGCGGGCGGCCGAGGCCGCGATGGCCGACGGATCCGAACGCGCCATGAACGCCTACACGCGTGCCGAGGCCGAGTTCCAGGCACGCGGCGGGTACGCGGCCGAGGCCGAGGCGGCCCGGGTCGCCGCCGGGCTCGGTCTGCCGGCCCGGGTGATGGACCAGCAGATCGGCACCCTGTCCGGCGGGCAGCGGCGGCGTGCCGAACTCGCCCGCATCCTGTTCGCGGACGAAGGCACCCTGCTCCTCGACGAGCCGACGAACCACCTGGACGCCGACTCGGTCGTCTGGCTGCGCGGGTTCCTGGCGAGCCGTCGGACAGGGCTCGTCCTCATCAGCCACGACACCTCCCTGCTGGCCGACGTGGTCAACCGGGTCTTCCACCTGGACCCGCACCGCGCCACGCTCGACGTCCACAACACCGGCTGGGCGGCCTACCTCACCCAGCGCGACACCGACGAGCGACGGCGGGCCCGCGAGCGTGCCAACGCCGAGCGGAAGGCGGCGGCGCTGCACGCGCAGGCCGACAAGATGCGCGCCCATGTGTCGACGGCCGTGGCCGCCAGGAACATGGACCGCCGCGCCGACCGCCTGCTCGCCGGTCTCGAACCGGTCCGGCAGACGGAGAAGGTGGCCCGGATCCGGCTGCCCGAACCGGCACCGTGCGG
The DNA here is from genome assembly GCF_042751995.1 of Streptomyces sp. NPDC059371. NCBI lineage: Bacteria > Bacillati > Actinomycetota > Actinomycetes > Kitasatosporales > Streptomycetaceae > Streptomyces > Streptomyces sp. NPDC059371. Next base: position 2,431 of record NZ_JBHYXD010000199.1, read on the forward strand.
ACGCGTGCCGCTCGGCGCGGTCGCGCTGGCCAAGTCGTACGGCGATCTGCGCGTCCTCGGCGGCGTCGATCTCGCCGTCGACCGGGGCAGCCGCCTGGTGATCCTCGGCCCGAACGGCTCGGGCAAGACCACACTGCTGCGGCTGCTCGCCGGTCACGACGATCCGGACAGCGGGCGGGTGGTGCGCGGGCACGGGCTGCGTGTGGGCTACTTCGCGCAGGAACACGACACGCTGGACCCCGCCGGAACGGTCCGTGACCACCTCGCCGCCGCGGCGCCGCACCTCGACGACGGGGAGGTCCGGCGGGTGCTCGGCTCGTTCCTGTTCACGGGCGACGACGCCGGCAAACGCGTCGGCGTCCTCTCCGGGGGCGAGAAGACCCGGCTGGCCCTGGCCGGGCTGGTCCACTCGGGCGCGAACGTGCTGCTCCTGGACGAGCCCACCAACAACCTGGACCCCGCCTCCCGCGGCGAGGTCCTGGCGGCGGTGGCCACGTATCCGGGCGCCCTCGTCATGGTCACCCACGACGAGGGGGCCGTCGACGCCCTGCGCCCGGACCGGGTACTGCTGCTCCCGGACGCGGACGAGGACCTGTGGAGCGAGGAGTACCGGGAACTGGTGTCCCTGTCCTGACACCGGCCGCCGGGGGCCGGGACGGGCACACCGGGCATCCGGCCGCCGGGGGCCGGGACGGGCACGCCGGGCATTCGGTCCTCCGGGCACCCGGGCACCCGGGGGCGCGTGCCCGGGGTGCGCGTCCGGTCTTGGAC
>NZ_JBHYXD010000200.1:0-3107 GCF_042751995.1 Streptomyces sp. NPDC059371
AGCGGGAAGGGCGCCTTCATGTGTCCGCCGGTGTCCGGCCTCGCCGACTCAGCCGGTGTTGCGCAGGCCCGCCGCCACACCGTTGACGGTCAGGAGCAGCGCCCGCGAGAGCAGCGGGTCGGCCGCCTGGCCGGCCGCGGCCTCGTCGCGCTGGCGCTTGAGGAGCGCGACCTGGAGGTAGGAGATCGGGTCCAGGTAGGCGTCACGGATGGCGAAGGTCTGCTGGAGCACCGGGTGGGTGTCGAGGAGCTTCTCGCCGCCGGTGATGCGCAGCACCTCGCGCACGGTGAGCTCGTGTTCGGCCTCGATGGCGGTGAACACGTGCTTGAGCTCGTCGGGGACGAGGGTGTCGACGTAGTGGCGGGCGATCCGCAGGTCGGTCTTCGCGAGGGTCATCTCGACGTTCGAGAGGAAGTTCCGGAAGAAGTGCCACTGCTCGTGCATCTCGTCGAGCACGGTGTCCAGGCCGGCCTCGCGCAGCGCCTTGAGGCCGGAGCCGACGCCGAACCAGCCGGGCACGATCTGCCGGGACTGGGTCCAGCCGAAGACCCACGGGATGGCGCGCAGTCCGTCGAGCGAGACGCCCGAGCCGGGGCGGCGGGAGGGCCGCGAGCCCAGGTGCAGGTCGGCGAGCTGGTCGACCGGCGTGGAGGCGAGGAAGTACGTCGGCAGGTCGGGGTCCTCGACGAGCCGCCGGTAGGCGGAGTGGGCGGCTTCGGAGACGACGTCCATCGCCGCGTCCCAGCGGGCCAGCGCCTCGTCGGACTGGCGGGGCGCGGTGTGCAGGGCGGACGCCTGGAGGGTGGCGGCGACCGTCAGTTCGAGGTTCTCACGGGCGAGCGAGGGGACCAGGTACTTGTCGGAGATGACCTCGCCCTGCTCGGTCACCTTGATCTCGCCCTCCAGGGTGCCCCAGGGCTGCGCGAGGATCGCGTCGTGCGAGGGGCCGCCGCCGCGGCCGACGGTGCCGCCGCGGCCGTGGAAGAGCCGCAGGCGTACGCCGTAGCGGTGGGCGACGTCGCGGAGCCGGCGCTGGGCTCGGTGGATCTCCCACTGCGAGGTGGTGATGCCGCCGAACTTGGAGGAGTCGGAGTAGCCGAGCATGACCTCCTGGACGTCCCCGCGCAGCGCCACGAGCCGGCGGTACGAGGGGTCGGAGAGCATGTCCTCCAGGATGGTGTCCGCGGCCTTGAGCTCGTCGGTGGTCTCCAGGAGCGGCACGATGCCGATCTTCGCCCAGCCGGCGTGCAGGTCGAGGAGTCCGGCCTCGCGGGCGAGGACGGCGGCGGCGAAGACGTCGTCGGCGCCCTGGCACATCGAGATGATGTACGACTCGATGACCTCGGGCCCGAAGATCTTCAGGGCCTTCTTGACGGTCTCGAAGACGCCGAGGGTCTTCTGGCCGGCGGCGTCGAGCGGTGCGGGGGTCGGGCCGAGCGGGCGTCGCGAGCGCAGTTCCTTGGCGAGGAGCTTCCCGCGGTAGTCGCGCGGCATGTCCGCGTAGCGCCACGACTCCTCGCCGAGGCGGTCGAAGAGCTGGCCGAGGGCGTGGTGGTGGGCGTCCGCGTGCTCGCGTACGTCCATGGTGGCGAGCTGGAGGCCGAACGCGGCCAGGGTGCGGATGGTCCGGTTCATCCGGCCGTCGGCGATCAGCCCGCCGCGGTGTTCGCGCAGCGAGGTCTGGATGAGGGTGAGGTCGCGCAGCAGCTCGGCGGTGCCGAGGTAGTCGCGGCCGTCCTCGTGGGGCGTGCCCTTGGCCAGGCGGAGCTTGGTGTTCTCCAGCTTCTGCCGGATGCAGGTGGCCTTGAGGCGGTAGGGCTCTTCGGCGTTGAGGCGCTTGTAGCGGGGGCTGATCTCCGGCAGGCGCTCCAGGTCGCTCTGGAGGGACTCCAGGAGCTCCTCGTTCGCGCCGGTGTAGCGGATGGAGTTCGACAGGAAGCCGCGGAGCTCGTCGATCAGGTCCAGGGCGTCGTTGATGCCGTGCTCGTGCTGGAGGATCAGGACGTCCCAGGTGACGTCCGGGGTGACGTTCGGGTTGCCGTCGCGGTCGCCGCCGATCCAGGTGCCGAAGGTGAGGGGCCGGGTCTCGTCCGGGAGGACGACGCCGACGCGCTCGAGTTCGGCGGTGAGGTCCTCCAGGACGTCACCGACGGCGCCGGCGTGCAGCTCGTCCAGGTAGTAGATGGCGTTGCGGGCCTCGTCGGCGGGCTCGGGGCGCACGACGCGGAGCTCGTCGGTCTGCCACACGAGGTCGATGTTCTCCGCGAGGCGCGTGTCGTAGCGGCGGCGGTCGGCCTCGATGACCGGGGTCTCAAGCAGCGCGGCGATGCGCCGCAGCTTGTTGAGCACCGAGCGCCGGGCCGCCTCCGTGGGGTGGGCGGTGAACACCGGGCGGACGTTGAGGTTCTTGACCGTCTGGCGCAGGTGCTCGGGGTCGGCGTCCTTGAGCCGGTCGGCCGTACGGGCGAGGAGGCCGCCCTCGGCGGCGCGCTTGGCGCGCAGCTCGCGGCCGCGGTGCACCTGCTCGGTGACGTTGGCGAGGTGGAAGTAGGTCGAAAAGGCGCGGACCAGCTTGGCGGCGGTCTCCAGCTCGGTGCCGCGCAGCAGCTCGGCGGCGGCCTCGCCGTCCTCACGGGTCAGGCGGCGGACCTTCTCGACCAGTTCCAGGAGCTCGGGACCCTCCTGCCGTACGAGGGTCTCGCCGAGCAGGTCGCCCAGGCGGCGGATGTCGGCGCGCAGTTCGCTGCTGGTCGTCGTGGTCTGGTCGTCGGCACTGCTCACAGGTGCGGCTCCTTGCAGTGGTGAAGCTCGTCCGAAGAGTGGGGGAATCTCGTCTGAAGCTCGTCTGGGAGGGAACCCGGGTGACGACCGCGCGCGGCGGGTGCCGCTTAGAGAGGTGGCATCCGGGAAGAAATCAGAACGGACCGCGCTGTCCGACCGATACCAAGGATAGGTGTCCCCTCGGACGCGCAGGCTCACGGGCTCTTGCCGCCGGGCTACGCGCTGACATACTTACGACGCCGTAGGTTACGGACCCGTAGGTATTCCCGTGGGGGGGGGGGGGGTTGGCGGGGGTGGGGGGCGGGGCCGGGGGGGGGGAGTGGTTG
>NZ_JBHYXD010000201.1:0-3082 GCF_042751995.1 Streptomyces sp. NPDC059371
CGGCCCCCGGGCCGGGGTGCCCGGGGTCGGCCGCCCGTACCGGGCACCCTCCTCACCGGACCGCTCGACTCCACTTACCTGTACGGGAGTTGAGGCCGCGAAATGCAGCCGGCGCGAGGCAACCCCCCGGCTTCCTCCTCCGTCCTCGTGGGACGGGGGAGCGCTTCGGGACCAACGGGGCGACGGGGGTGAATGCCGACCAGGAGGAGAAGAACCTTGTTTCGTGTCCGGCGCACAGGGGTTGTGGCCGCGGTGTTACTCGCGGCGCTCGCGGGATCGCCAGGATCGACCCAGGCACAACAGAGCACAGCCGCTTCCGCGCGGTCCGCGGGACTCGCTTCCACTACGGATGCCGACGACCCGGGCGGACTTCCCGACGGATGGAGCCTCACCGGCGAGGGAGCGGCACGGCAACTGGTCTGGCGCTCGGACAAGCCGGTGCCCATCAGCGACGCGGGGGTCGCCTTCTACTCCGGGGACCGGTTCCTCGGCCGGCCCGTCGGATCGTCCGACGGCCGCTCCTTCCGGCTCGCTCTGGGCCCGGCACCACTCGAACCGTCCGACCTCCAGGCGCGGACCGGTGAACGGCGCCTGGACGCCGCGGGAGCCGGGCGCGACCGCCCCGCCGCGCCGGACGGGCCCGGGGAACGGCCCGGACTGTCGGGCCGGCCTTCGACACGCCTTCCGGTGAACGCCGTCGACCCCGGAAAGCCGGGCCCCTACGGGACGGCCACCGGCGACTACAAGCTCCCCTCGGTCCGGCTGCCCGGCCTCGCCGAGCGCGTGGAGATGCGCGCCGTCGTGGTCGCGCCCACGAACGCCCCGGGACACCGGCCGCTGGCCCTGTTCCTGCACGGCCGTCACGCCACCTGCTACACCGGCCACGGCAACGACACCGGCGGTGAATGGCCCTGCCCCGCGGGCAGCCGACCCATCCCGAGCTACCGGGGCTACCTGGCCGACCAGAAGCTGCTGGCCTCGCAGGGATATGTGACCGTGTCCATCGCCGCCAACGGCATCAACGGCCAGGACTACGCGGCCGAGGACGGGGGTGCCCAGGCCCGGTCCTCCCTGGTGCGGCAGCACTTGGCCCGCTGGGCGGGCTGGTCCGCCAGCCCGGCCTCCGCGCCCCCGATCGTACGGCGGTCGGCCCCCGCGGACCTGTCGCGCGTCCTGCTGGTCGGCCACTCGCGCGGCGGCGAGGGCGTGAACCGGGCCGCCATGGACAGCCTTTACCCCGCCCCGGCCGACCAGGACGGCTACCACGGACCGGTCCGCTGGCACATCCGCGGCACCGTTCTCATAGGCCCCACCGTCTTCGGGCAGAACCCGGCGCCCGACGTGCCCTCCGCGACGATCCTGCCCGGCTGCGACGGCGATGTGTCCGACCTCCAGGGGCAGATGTACGTGGACGCGACCCGCGGAGTCAGCCGCGGTGCCGCCCTGCACAGCGCCGTCTACATGGTCGGCGCCGACCACAACTTCTTCAACAGCGAATGGACTCCGGGCCAGGCCCAGGCCCCCGCGGAGGACGACTTCTGGACCGGCGACCAGCCCGACCGGGTGTGCTCGCCGGGAACCGCCACGCGATTGACGGCCCGTCAGCAGCAGACCGCGGGCGCGACCTACATCGCCGCCGCCGCACGGCTGTTCGTCGCCGGTGACGACCGCGTACGGCCGCTGCTCGACGGTTCGGGGCGGCGCGCGCCCTCCGCCGGTCCCGCGCGGGTCCTGACCCACGCGGTCGGCGGACGCCGTACCCCGGCGTTCCTGCCGGACGGGCAGGTCTCCGTCGACGGCGGCACGCTGTGCGAGGAGGTGACCGAGGTCGTGTCGGCTGCCTGCCTCGGCTCCGGCAGGAACGGTGTCTCGCCGCACTTCGCCCCGTGGGCGGTGTCGAAGGAGCCGGGCCGGCGTGCCGTGGCACTGCGCTGGACGGCCGCCGGCTCCACGGTACGTGTCCGTTCGGCGCGGCCCGTCTCGATCGCCGGCTCCCGGACTCTGGCGATGCGTCTGATCGTGCCGCCGAACAGCACGAACACCCGGTTCGACGTCGGTCTGACCGACGCCGCCGGTCACCGGGCGACGCTGGGGAGCGTCCGCCTCGACGGCCTGCCCGGCACCGACCGCACGGCCTCCTACTGGGGCCAGGAAGTCAGGCTGCCGCTGGCCGCCGCGATCCGCGCGGGAGTCGATCCGCACCGGCTGAAGTCCCTGGAGATCGTCCCGCGCACCCGTTCCGGGCAGGCATTTCTGATCGACGCATGGGGATGGCGCGCCGGGACCCCCGCGGTGCGGGCCGCGGACCTCGCCCGTGTCGACGTCGGCCGGCTGACCGTCGACGAGGGCGACACGGGCGTGCGGACCTACCACGTGCCGGTGACGGTCACCGGACACGGGAACGGTACGGTCCGGCTGTTCGTCGCCGATCCGGGAACGGGCCGGACCACCTCGCGCGAGGTGACCGTTCGGGCCGGTGTCCCGGCCCCCGACGTGAAGGTCGAGGTCCGGGGCAACAAGCGCTACGGCTACGACGTGTCCCACGACGTCTTCGTGAAGGCCGTCCACGGCGCGGTGATCGGCGCCTACCGGGGCGGTGTCACCGCGCGCAACGACGATCCGATGCCCGCCTTCAAGGTGACCCCGCCCTCCGCCCGCGCGGCCGAGGGCCGGAAGCTGACCTGGCGGATCGCACTCTCCGAGCCGGCCGACGTGGACATGCAGTCCGACATCTCCGTCGTCCGCGTCACCGGCGGACACGAACTGTCCACCACCGACGTGGACCCGCAATGGCTGCGGAACATGTCGGGCAAGGAACCGCTGCCGTCACGGCCGCTGTCCCAGGTGGATGGATTCTTCCTGTTCGCCGGCGTACCCGCCGGCCGGACGAGCACCGAGTTCACCGTCCCCACGGTCGGGGACCGGCTCGTCGAGCCGGAGGAGACGGTACGGCTGCGCATGACCGTCTACGACGAGACGGGCCGGCCGCACGACGGACCGGAGTTCACCGGCACGGTGCACGACCCGGCGTAGCCCGCCGGCGGCCCGCGCCCCGGCCGGACGCGGACCCTCGGGACCGGGC
>NZ_JBHYXD010000202.1:0-2851 GCF_042751995.1 Streptomyces sp. NPDC059371
GGCACACCCGGGAAGGGTGTGCCCCACCGGCGTTCGTGCGGCCGGAATCGGCACGGCCGCGACGCGCGCGGCGCGTCCACGTACGGACGGAAGGCCCCGGGCTCGGACAGGCGGGGGCCCTGCGTCCGACCGCGAACGTCAGCCCAGCGGAACGCCGTTGACCGGCAGGCCGTGCGTGGGCAGCCCCTGCAGCGGCAGCCCCCCGAGCAGCCCGGCCACGGGCGCGGACGGCCCGTTGGCGAGCAGACGCGTGGCGGGCTGCGCGGCGACCGCACCCGTGCCGAGCGCGCTCTGGCCCTGGGCGAGCGCCTCACCGGCTCCGGGCAGCGCCGAGGCGACGCTCTCGGAGGGCAGCGTCTTGGTGACGCCGTCCAGTGCCGAGGAGGCGTCCGGCACGGCCGGGGCGGCGTTCGCGGCGCCCGCGCCGACAGCGGCGAAAGCGGCGCCGAGAGCGGCGACACCGAGGGTCTTGGCAACAGACTGCTTCATCAGGGATGCGTCCTTGGGGTGGGTGAGACGGGTATGTGAGCGGTCCAGAACCGTAAACACGCGATCCCACCGTCCGCAAACAGCGAAAAGCGGCCGAGTCATGGAGGAGAAGTGAAGACCCGGCCGCTTTCCGTTCGTCTCGATCAGGCTTGTTCTCCCGAAGAACCGCTGGTGGAGGCCGTCTGCTGGAACAGCCATTCGGACTTCAATTCCGCATATCCGGGCTTGACCACGTCATTGATCATGGCCAGCCGTTCATCGAAAGGAATGAATGCTGACTTCATAGCATTGACCGAGAACCACTGCATGTCGTCGAGCGAGTAACCGAACGCCTCGACAAGGTGCTCGAATTCCCGGCTCATGCTCGTACCCGACATCAGGCGGTTGTCGGTATTGACGGTGGCACGGAAATGCAGACGCCGCAGCAGCCCGATGGGGTGGGCCGCGTACGAGTCGGCGGCGCCGGTCTGGAGGTTGGAGCTGGGGCACAGCTCCAGCGGGATGCGCTTGTCACGGACGTACGAGGCGAGCCGGCCGAGCTCGACCGAGCCGTCCTCGCGCACCTCGATGTCGTCGATGATGCGGACGCCGTGCCCGAGCCGGTCGGCGCCGCACCACTGGAGCGCCTGCCAGATGGACGGCAGGCCGAACGCCTCGCCGGCGTGGATCGTGAAGTGGTTGTTCTCGCGCTTGAGGTACTCGAAGGCGTCGAGGTGCCGGGTGGGCGGGAAGCCGGCCTCGGCGCCCGCGATGTCGAAGCCGACGACGCCCGAGTCGCGGTAGCGGTTGGCGAGTTCGGCGATCTCCAGGGCGCGGGCCGCGTGCCGCATCGCGGTCAGCAGGGCGCCGACCCGGATGCGGTGGCCGTTCTCCCGGGCCAGCCGTTCCCCTTCCCGGAAGCCCTCGTTGACCGCCTCGACGACCTCTTCGAGGCTGAGCCCGCCCTCCAGGTGCTGCTCCGGCGCGTACCGCACCTCGGCGTAGACGACGCCGTCCTCGGCGAGGTCCTCGGCGCACTCGGCGGCGACCCGCACCAGGGCCTCGCGGGTCTGCATGACGGCGCAGGTGTGGGCGAAGGTCTCCAGGTACCGCTCCAGCGAACCGGAGTCGGCGGCCTCGCGGAACCAGATCCCGAGCTTGCCGGGATCGGTCTCGGGGAGGCCGGAGTAGCCGGTGTCGCGGGCGAGTTCGACGATCGTGCCGGGGCGCAGGCCCCCGTCGAGGTGATCGTGCAGCAGGACCTTGGGCGCCCGGCGGATCTGCTCCGAGCTCGGGGTGTTCCGGATCTGGCTCGTCATTTTCAAACTCTAGCCCCTACGCGCGTAGATCTCCTGTTGTGCGCAACCGTCGATACGTAACGGTGACCGTGCGGACGGGTGGCGTACACCCTTGCTTCTGACACTGTTCTGTCATGGCACAGCAAGCGACGCCGGTTCGCAGGGCCCGGCTGGGGAGGGCGCTCGGCCCCGAGCCGACGGCGGTCAGCGGAGTTGTTCTGCTGCTGCCGGGCGGCGAGGAGACCTCGTCCCGAAGACCCTCACCCATGATGGCGACCGCCTCCGTACGCGCGCTCGGGCGCAGGCTGGCCCGCGCCGGACGCACGGAAGGCCTGGTCGGCCATGTGGTGCACTACCGGGTCCGCGGCTGGAACGGCAGCGAGGCCCATCTCGCGGCCGACGCGTCCTGGGCCGCGGACGAGGTCGTCCGCCGCTACGGCGACGTGCCCGTGTGTCTGGCCGGCATCGACATGGGCGGCCGGGCGGCGCTGCGCGCGGGCGGGCACACGGCCGTCAACTCCGTGCTGGCGCTGGCACCCTGGCTGCCGGAGGAGGACGTAGCGGCGCCAGCCGAACCGGTGAAACAGCTCGCGGGGCGGCGCGTGCTGATCGTGCACGGCACGAACGACGCGCGTACCGACCCGGAACTGTCCTTCCGGCTCGCCTCGCGCGCGAAGAAGGCCAACCGCGGCATCTGCCGCTTCGAGGTCCACTCGGACGGGCACGCGCTGCACCAGCACCGGCACGAAGTCCTCGCCCTCGCCGAGGACTTCGTGATGGGCTCGCTGTTCGGCCACTCCTACTCCCGCCCGGTCGAGGACGCCTTCGCCGCGCCGCCGCCGCTCGGGCTGCGGATGCCGCTGGCGGCGGGCTTCGGGCAGTCGTTGCGCCGCTAGGGCCCGTCTGACAATTCGCGTCGTCGCCCGCAGGGCGGACGGGAATTGTCAGACAGGCCCTGGGGCGTGTCCGTAAAGTCGCGTCGTCCGCCCGGAGGGCGGGCCCGGCGGCGTCTGGTGCGTGCTCTCGGTGTGCCGGGCGCAGACCCTCGTACTGGACGTACTTGGGTCTTCGCCGGGTGCGGCGAG
>NZ_JBHYXD010000203.1:0-2843 GCF_042751995.1 Streptomyces sp. NPDC059371
AAACCAAAAAATCGGGGGGGCTGGTAATTTTTTTTATACGACCGGGGGGGGGGCACCCCGGGGGGGGGGGGTTTCACCCCCCCCCGGCCACTCTTCGTGTTCCTGGAACCCCCAGCGCCTACCTGGTCACGATGACGGACTGGAGGGCACCGGTGCCGGTGTCGTAGATCCCGTGGACCTGCTGCCCGTAGGCGAAGGCCCTCTGGACCACGTCGTGGGTGACCGGGTCGGGGTGCACGAGCCGGCGCCAGCCGTTGTCGATGAACAGGTACAGCGCCCGCGGCTGGCCCGGGAGCGGGGTCACGACGTCCTGGAAGTGCTGGGCCGTGCCGATGGCCAGCGTCCGGGTCTCGACGGCGCTCGGCAGGATCAGCGGCTCACCCTGCTGGATCTGCTGGTGCTGCTGCCCGCCGAGCTGCTGGAGCAGTTGCTGGAACGGCTGCTGCTGGCCGAGCTGCTGAAGCTGCTGCTGCAGGTGCTGCGGAACCTGCTGCCCGATCTCGTGCCGGTTGAAGGGCTGCCCGATCTGCTGCCCGATCTGCTGCCCGATCTGCATCTGACCGGCCGGCATCTGCTGCCCGAACTGCGTCTGCTGACCGGCCGGCATCTGCTGACCGATGGGCATCTGCTGCCCGAACGGCTGCTGTTGGGCGATGCCCTGCTGCTGGTAGGGCGACGTGCTCGGGTACTGCTGCTGACCCTGCTGACCCTGCTGACCCTGCTGGCTCATCTGCGGGATCGTGCTCATGCGGGGTGCCACCTTCCATCCATGGTTGGTTGCGTTCCGTCTCGGTCCGGTGGGACCACGTCCTCAGCCCGTGACGACCAGGCCGACGATGTCGTCGTCCGAGAACCAGACCCGTACGTCGGGCCGTCCCGCCGCGAAGGCGGAGTGCACCGCCTGCCGGATCTCGGGGGACGGGTGGTCGAGGTTGCGCCAGGCGCCGGACACGTACAGCCGGAGCCTCGGCGGGAGTTCGTGCGGATACGGCAGCAGCTCGTCCCAGTACCGCTCGGCGCGGCCCGAGCCGACCGCCTCCGGCAGCAGCCGGGTGACCGCCGCCTTGATGTCCGGCCGGCTTCCGATCCGCTGGGAGGCGGGCCGGCCCGGCGCGTCCTGCTGCGGGGAACCGGTGCCCCGCAGCAGGACACGCGCACGTTCCGAGGACATCGGCGGCCGGCCCGCGGCCTTGAGCATGCCCTGCAGCGCGGCCAGGGCGCCGACCACCACCGGGGAGGCGGAAGAGGTCCCGGAGAACGTGTCCGTGTACCAGGTGATCTCCTCGGCCCCGCCCTGCAGATCGCCGGGCCGGTCCCAGAAGCCACCGGTGGTCGTGACCTCGCGTCCCCAGCCCTGAGCGTCCACGCGGGCGCCGTAGTTGGAGAACGCGAGCCGTGAACGGTCCGGCCCGTGGTCGCGGCCGTGGGTGCCGGGCGGCGGCGCTCCCGCGCCGACCAGGATCGCCCCGGAGGACGGGTTGGAGGGGTTGAAGGGATTGCGCCACCACTCGGGGAACTCCGCCGGCCGGCGTTCGTAGAGAGCGTCGTCCAGCGACTCGCCGCCGTTGCCGGCGGCCGCCACCACGAGGATGCCCCGGGAGGTCGCGTCCTGGATGGCCGCGAAGTCGTCGGGCCACCACTCGAGTGCGATGTAGCCCTCCTGGCTGTCGCGCTCCTCGAAGTCGAACCGGGGCCCCGGAGCGTGCAGTTCGACCAGGATGATGTCGCCGGGGCCCAGCCGTTCCGCCGCCGCGTGGATCGCCGCGGCCGTCCCGATGCCCCGGAACGACGCGGCCGCCGTCACGGCCTCCGGCGCGATGCCGGTGATCCCGTGCTCGTTGCGGTCGCCGCCGATCACGCCGATGACCGCGGTGCCGTGGTTGCGCCAGGCGAGGTCCGTGTGCGGCGTGCCGACGACGACCCCGGCGAGCTTCGACGCCAGGTCCTCGTGCCCGAGCTGCCAGGCGCCCTCGACGTCGATCACGGTGACGCCCCGTCCCGCACCGCCCGGCCGCTGCCACGCCCAGTACGCGTCGACGCCTTCGGGCGCCGGGCGCAGGTATCCCTGCCTGCTGGTGAAGTCGGGGGTGACCGGCGCTCCTTCCTTCAGCCGCCGGCCGTCGTCGGTGCTCCGGCCGGTCCACGCCGCCGGTTCCGGCGCCGCGGGAACGGCGCCGGGCTTCACGTACGCCGCGTCGATCCCCGGCAGCGCGGCGATCCGGGCCCGCAGTTCCTGGGCGCGGCTGCGCGCGCCGCGCAGCCGGTAGAAGAGCGCGAGGTCGGGTCCGCTGCCAGTGCCCGCCTCCGTGGACTGCCGGAGCCGGTCCTCGCTGCCGAACAGCGGCTCCAGGACGAGCTGTTCGTCGCTGAGGAACATGCCGAGGGCGGAGACGTCGGCGCCCGCCGCCGACCGGACGCCCTCGGCCCGTGCGCGCAGCCTGGCCTCCGGACGGGCGACGACGATCAGCTCCTGCTCGGCTCCTCGGTAGGTGAATCCGGCTCCGTCGGGCCCCGGCCCGGTCGTTCCCGGGCCGTGCGCCGGCTGTACCTGGTCGGTCATCGCGTACCGCTCCCTTCGATCCCTGGGTGCCGGTCCCTGCGTGTGCCGTACGCCGCACAACCTGGCACGCCCTCGGCATCCCGTCCACCCCGAATTCGCCAACTTGGTTTGAGAACAAGTTGAATTGGGCAACGTGTGCAATCCGTCCTGAAACAGATGTCACGCCGAATTCACGCCAAAGGCCAAGGAGACGGATGTCATGCCGTGGGACGGCAGTGGCGGTCGGACAGGCGGAGGGGCAGGCAGGCGGAACGAAGGGCGGTCAGGCGGAAGGGGCGGTACG
>NZ_JBHYXD010000204.1:0-2386 GCF_042751995.1 Streptomyces sp. NPDC059371
GGGGCAATCGCCCGGGTGCTGGGCCCCCAGCGGGGGGTCACCCCCCCCCCCCCCCCCCCACTTAAAACATCCCCCCCCGGAGGCCCCCCACGCCCCCGAAGCCCCCGGCCAGGAAGTAATTGGCGGTGGCGACCCGCTTGACCCGGGTGGCCTCGCGGTAGTTGCCGTCCTTCCCCTTGGTGAAGTTGTCCATCGCGCCCCAGTGCGGACCGCCGTCGGTCGTGTCCCGGATCGGGACGGTGCCGACCAGGCCGGGACAGTCGCTCTCGTCGCCGCCCTTGTAGGCCTCGTCGAGTTTGTCGATGGAGCACCGCGGGTCGTCGCCCGACGCGAGCAGCTTCTGGATGTCCAGCACGTAGACCATGCCGGTCGTCCGGTCCAGCGGCTTCCCGTAGGGCTTCGACGCGCCCATCACCGTGTGGAACAGGTAGCGGTCGTCCGGACTGACCGCCAGCCAGCTCGAGTTGTCCCCGCCACCGGTCACCGAGCCGTCGGGGGCGAAGGTCTGGTACGGCGTCGTGTCGTCCAGCACCTCCTTCCACTTCGGCTTGGAGGACGTGATGTCCGGCGTGTAGTAGACCGCGCCGCCGGTCATCGAGGAGACGAAGGCGCCCTTGTGACCACGCTTGTTGGGCAGTGCCGTCTCCATGAGCACCCGGGACTCGCCGAAGATCGGATCCGACTCCTGGGCGGCCCTGGGACCGTCCGCCATCTTGGACACGGACTTCATCTTCGGGTTGGCCCGGTCGGTGATGTCCCAGACGCGGACCGTCTGCCGGGCGAGGTCCTCGCGCAGTTCGACCTCGGGAGTCACGAAGTTGCGTGCCTCGACGAAGTCACTGGCGACCATGATGTTCATGTCCTCGCGGACCGCGATGCCGTGCGGGTTGGCACAGCTCGCCTCCGTCAGCACCGGTACGTTGCCGCACTGGACCGGGTCCTCACCGCCCTTGACGGCCGCGGGGATCTCGGAGACGGTCTTCCCGTCCTTGCCGAAGTAGACGATCTCGCCGGGCGAGCCGGCCGCGCCGTTGCCCTCACGCACCTCACCGTTGGTGTAGGTGCACGGCCCCGTGACGTTGGGGCCGCCCATGTACGTGCCGTACGCGGTGCCGTCGCGCAGCACCTGGTAGGCGTCCGGCAGCGTGCCGCACGGGGTGTCCGTGGGGACGTTCACGCCGACGAGCTTCACGGCCGGCAGGGCCTTCGTGTCGAACACGAACGTCGTGTCGGTGAGGATGCCGCCCGCGAACAGCCGGGCGCCCTTGTGCCACAGATACTGCATGTGGTGCGGCTCGTTGCCCTTGCCCGGCCCCATCGTCACCGTGTTGACGACCTCCCCGTAGTGCGGTGAGTCGGGCGTCGCGTCGATGACGGTGAGGAAGTCGGGCGTCGTGTGGTCCGCCGGCCCCGCCCAGGCGAGCAGCCACTCACGCCCGTGTCCGCCCGCCTGGGGGAGCAGGTGGTTGGTGGCGGTGTAGGTGGTTCCGTTGGATGCCTTGAACTCGGAGGTCCACGCCTTGGCGGACTCGGGTGATGCCTGACCGGCTCCGCTGAGCAGGGCGGTGGTCAGTCCCAAGGTAAGGAGAACCACGGACGAACGCCGTGGGAACCCTGTTCTTCGGAGCCTGGATAGTCTCATCGTGCAAATGCCCCTCTTCTGGAACTTGCGGTTCGGGTCCCCCGGTCGCAGGCATGGCAATGGCCCCGGACCGAGGGCCTCTGGGCAAGAGATTTCTCCGGATCGTCAAGGTGCGCTGCCCGTGGTCCCGCAGCGGACCGCGAAATCCATCCGCGACTATCTCAAACACCACTGACCGGGCGCTGACACGGCGCTTGCGAGACCGGATTCCGGAACGTATCAGCGCCGTGTCAGTGGCCTATCCGCGGCCGTTGCTAGGGTGACCGGAACTTCCGAACTCCGGAAAAGGGAATTACTCTCCGGGTCTTTTCGCCGTCACCCGAAGACCCCGAAGAACCCTCTGCCAAAGTACTTCCGGACAGGAGAAAATGATGAGTGAACGCGAGTTGCTCCACCCCTGCCCGTACTGCGAGTACAAGGGGCTCTTCCGGGCCGGTGAAGGGCCCGACACCTGGAAATGCGGCGCTTGTGAGCGCGCGTTCAGTTTCTCGTTCCTCCGGCTGCTCGGTCTCGTGGCGCTGGGCGTCGGCCGGGGAGCCGCACATGAAGGGCGCTGACACGGACCGGTCCGCCGAACTCCGGCTGCTCGCCACGTGGGCCGGACGCGACTTGGAGGACGCGTCCGCCCTGGAGATCCTGCGCTGGGCCGCGGACACGTTCGGCGGGGCGTTCTGCGTGACCTCCTCGATGGAGGACGCGGTGGTCGCTCATCTGGCGTCGCGTGCCCGGCCGGGTGTGGACGTG
>NZ_JBHYXD010000205.1:0-1026 GCF_042751995.1 Streptomyces sp. NPDC059371
CCGGTGCGGCGAGTGGGGGTCCCCCCTGCTCGAAGAGCTTGGGGGAGCGTGCCAGGCGTCGCCGGGCAGGCGAGACTTTGCGGACACGACCTAGGACCTATGCCCCATGCGCACCGTGAACCCGCCGACTACGGTCGGCGCTCATGCAAGGTACAGAGATCATTCGCCGCACCACGGCGGAGCGCAGGCGGGACACCCTGGAGCGGCTCAGCTCGGAGCGCGACATGTGGGTGTCGACGGCCCACCCCGACCACGGCCCGCATCAGGTGCCACTCTGGTTCCTGTGGGACGGGCAGGCAGTGTGGATGTGTACCGCCGCGAACTCCGCGACCGGGCGCAATGCGCAGAAGGAACCGCGCGTACGGCTGGCTCTGCCGGATGCCTTCGACGTGGTGCTGCTGCAGGGAGACGCAAAGTGCTTTCCGGCGCGGGAAGTGCCAAAGGATGCCGCCGATGCGTTCGCGAGCAAGTTCGGCTGGGATCCGCGTACGGAAGAAACCCCCTTCCTGTACCTGAGCGTGACACCGCAGACAGTGCGCGCCTGGCGCGGGGCACCGGAACTTCGTGGCAGGGTCGTGATGCGTGACGGAGCGTGGCTGGGATAGCACGGGCGCAGTGTGAATGTGCAGGTCACAGCCACTCGTTGAGCGTTGCGACGAGAACGGTCGCTTCGAAGCGGACCGCGTGTTCGTCGTAGCGCCCGGCAACGGCACGGTTCCTCTTGAGGCGGTTGATCCGCACTCGATCGCGTGGCGCTCGCGGTAATCGGTTCGGTCGAAATGCGGCGGCCGACCGCCCCGGGAGCCGAGCTTCCGCGATCATGAGCCTGGCCGGCTGTCGACCATGGTCTCGGGGCCGGGGCAATTGGCGTAGGGTGGGGTCATCCGACGCGGGGTGGAGCAGCTCGGTAGCTCGCTGGGCTCATAACCCAGAGGTCGCAGGTTCAAATCCTGTCCCCGCTACTGACGTGGGGGGGCGGCCCAAAGTGGCCGCCCCCCACACCAAGTAAAACCCCCCGCGCGCCGC
>NZ_JBHYXD010000205.1:1036-2341 GCF_042751995.1 Streptomyces sp. NPDC059371
TATAAAATGCGAGCCCCCCTCTGTTCGCTGGGGGCGCGCCCATAGGGCCCCCCCCCTCACACGTGTTCAGCCCCAGGGCGCGCGGCCTCCGGCGCGGCTGCGCAGTGCAACCCTGACCAGGTCGACGCCGGACGACGCGACGTTCATGACGGCCCCCACGGGGGTGCATGCGGATTTCGCGTCGGGCGGTCCACCGGAGTCGCTCTGACCAGTGGGCTTCGTGATCGTCCCATCGAGGTGTCCACCAGTGTTGTCCTGCGGCCGTGTCCACTTCCTCTGCCGCGGTGCCGCCCCCGGGCTGCGGTGTCGCCCAGGCTGGGCACGGGGCACGTGCTGAGCTGCTGGTGCAGCTCGGGTGGTGGCGGTGACGGGGCTGTCGGATCTGCGGCCGCCCCGGGTGGTCATCTGAGACGTGGGCGGTCGGCCGAGAGCTGAGCGGGACCGGCCGCGCACGGTACGGCGGGAGAGCCCCCATACGTCAGGAGGGCCCGGACCGCGACGTGCGGTCCGGGCCCTGTCCTGGTGCCGCCCTGCGGCGGCGGTGCCTCAGCTCTGTGTGGTGTCGTCGCCCGCCTGCGCGGCGCCCTCAGCCGCGCCTGCCTTCTCACGCATCTTGCGCACCAGCTCCGCCTTACGGTCGGCCGCACCCTGGCGGTCGAGGTTGCGGTGCGGACCGTGGTTCTGCCGTTCGGCGCGGGACAGCTTCTTGCGCTGGCCGCCGCCCATGCCCACGGGGTTGTTGATGTTCTTGCTCACGGTCACGGGTTCTCCCGGTAATGATGTGAAGTGATCTACGGATTCATCGGTGGGGGACGGCGGCGACGTCGAAAGACGTCAGCAGGGGCCCATCACGCTCTCACTCATGAATCGGCGCCTGGAAGAACATGACAAAGACGTTACCCGGTTCCGTCGGCCCCGCCCACCAACCTGTTCGCCGCCCCGGCGTCGGCCGGGCCCGCGGCGAGCACCCGAGGTCAGCCGTTTCCTTCCGGGAATCTCAGCACCGGCGGCACCCGTCAGTGGTCGCCGCCCGTCCGGGGCGGGTCCAGATGGGCGTTACCGGGCCGCCGCGGGCGTTTTCAGTGGTCGCGAGCACACTGCCCGCACGAGAGATCCTCTCACTCGCGCCCCGCCGCTACGCACCGGGGCCAATATCACCCGCAGGCCTTCCGACGGCAGGGGCACCCTCCCGGGTCCGGACGGTGCCGACAAGAGGCCCCGCGGCGGGGGGGGGTGCGGGGGCGCGCGCGCCCCGGCCCCCGCGGACCGGGGGGGGCAGGCGGGGGGCCGGCGAGGGGGCCCCCG
>NZ_JBHYXD010000206.1:0-2287 GCF_042751995.1 Streptomyces sp. NPDC059371
CGCCGAACGCTTCCCGCCGGGGCGCCCAGGACAGGGCGGCCGACAGCAGCCCCTCCTCAGTCCCGAGAAGACCAGGGCACCCGCGACTCCATGGGGGAGAGCGGGGTGCCCGAGCCGCCGGTGCGGCGGCCCACCATGGGGGTGAACCCACACATGCATGACAACCCGCTGTCCAGGCGTGACCTGATGAAATACGGCGTCCTCGCGTCGGCGGCCCTGGCCCTGCCCTTCGAACGCGTCGTGCGCGCCAAGACGGCTTCGGACCGGATCGCCGTCAGCAAGTTCCCGAAGCCGTTCACCGTGCCGTTCGCGGTACCGCCCGAGGCCGTGCCGACGAAACGGTCGAGCACGACCGACTACTACACGGTCACCATGCGCAGCGCCATGACCGAGATCCTGCCCGGCCTGAAGACCGAGACCTGGTCGTACGACGGGACGTTCGGCGGCCCGACGATCCGGGCCACCCGGGGCCGGCCGGCCGTCGTGCGGCACATCAACCAACTGCCCAGGGTGCATCCGCGCCTGGGGTACGAGTCGTGGACCTCGGTGCACCTGCACGGTTCGGCGTCGCTGCCCGAGTACGACGGCTACGCCAGCGACGTGACGCGGACGGGGGAGTACAAGGACTACCACTACCCGAATTCCCAGGACGCGCGCACTCTTTGGTACCACGACCACGGAGTGCACCACACGGCCGAGAACGCGTACATGGGCCTCGCGGCGATGTATACGATGCACGACGCCCTGGAGCAGTCGCTGCCGATCCCGCACGGCCGCTACGACGTGCCGCTGATCATCCGGGACGCCATGTTCGACCGTGACGGACAGCTCCTGTACGACGACGGCGGCCACTCCGGGATCTTCGGCGACGTGATCCTGGTCAACGGGCGGCCCTGGCCGGTGATGAAGGTCGAGCGGCGCAAGTACCGCTTCAGGATCCTGAACGGCTCGATCTCGCGGGGCTTCAAGTTCGCGCTGAGCACCGGCGACCCGTTCGTCTTCATCGGCACGGACGCGGGCCTGATGCCGGAGCCCCGCTCGGTGACCAGCTACCGGCACGGCATCGCCGAGCGCTACGAGGTGATCATCGACTTCGCCAAATACAAGGCCGGCCAGCGGGTGGTGCTCAAGAACCTCAGCGTGCCGAACGTCGAGGACTTCGACACCACCGGCGACGTGATGGCCTTCGACGTGGCGGGTGATCCCACCGACCTGTCCGGCAACAGCATCCCGGACCGGCTCAACCCGAACGCTCCGGCGATGGACCTGACCGCCGCGATGGCGAAGAAGACCCGCAAGTTCGAGTTCATCCGCAAGGACGGCATCTGGACCGTCAACGGCAAGACCTGGGCCGATGTGGTCGCCTCCGACTACGAGTACGTCTGGGCCGATCCGGCGCTCGGGGACGTCGAGATCTGGGAGTTCGAGAACAAGTCCGGCGGCTGGTGGCACCCGGTCCATGTGCACCTGGTCGACTTCAAGATCCTGGACCGCAACGGCAAGCCGCCGTCGCCGTGGGAACTCGGCGGCAAGGACACCGTGTTCGTCGGCGAGAACGAGACCGTGCGCATGGTGGTCAAGTTCGGTCCGAACACCGGGCGTTACATGATCCACTGCCACAATCTGGTGCACGAGGACCACGACATGATGGCGCAGTTCCGGGTCGGGCCGCCCGCCGACGGGCACCACCCCGTGTACGCGGCCCCCGCCGGGTCCGGGCCCGCCCCGACGCTGGGATACGCCGATGACTCCATCGACTGAGGCGCCTCCCGCCGGGGCGGTCGCATCCGTGGGCGGCCCGCGATTCCGTTCGCACGTTCCGGCCCATCGCGTCGGGGCACTGCTCTGCGTCGCCGCGACCGCCGGGGACCTGGTGGTCTTCCAGCGGAACCTGGCGTACGGCCTGGCCGTGTCGCTGCCCTTCCTGGTGGCGGCCGTCGTCCAACTCGCCCTCGCCCGGCGGGTGTGGGCCTCGCCGCGTACGGCCGCTGTCCTGTCCGCGGTCCTCGTCCTGGGACTGCTGATCGGCCTGCAGGCGGTCGCCGTACGCGGTGGCGCGGCCCTCGGGCCGCGCGACGAACCGCTGCGGGCCGGTCCGCTCGCGACGGTGGCGCTGCTCCTGCGACTCGCCGCGCTGCCCTGGCTGGTCCGTGCCCTTTCCGGCCGCGGGCGGTCCTGGGCCGTCAACGGACTCCTCGTCATCGGGACGGTGCTGTGGACGTTCGGGCTGACCGGCCTGGCGGGGTGACACGGCCGGGGCGGTGCGCGGTACGACGGTCCGTCGTAC
>NZ_JBHYXD010000207.1:0-2204 GCF_042751995.1 Streptomyces sp. NPDC059371
CCCCACCCACCCACTTTGATAATGATACTGAGACAACCGAGATATCAACCTAAAATATATTCTGCAGCTTCAGAGGTGTATAAGAGACAGGGTGCGGACTGCGCCGGAGGGCGGCCGCCGCCGGCGGGGGCCGTCGCGGGCCAGCCGCCGGGCCGCCGTCCGCTGCCGGCCGCCGTGGCGGTGGGCCAGGCACCGGGCGCGGCCCCCGTGGGGGCGCCGGACGGAGCCGTGGGCTGCTCGGGGGCGGCGGGCGCCGGTGACGGCGCCCCTGTGGGAGCCGGGGCGGTGTGGGACGCGGCGGGCACCGCGGGAGCTGCGGGGGCAACGGGCGTCGCGGGAGCGGCGGGCACCGCGGGAGCCGTCACCCCGGGCATCGCGCCCGGAACGGCACCGGCGCTGTCCCCGGCACCCCCGTGCCCCACAACCTGACCCGCGCCCTGCGGCGCGCCCTGTCCCGTTCCCCGGGCCGCCGCGCGGGCCGCCGCGAGGCCGCCCCCCGGAGGAACCGGGGGAGCCGCGGGACCGGTCTGCGGGACGGGCACCGGGCCGTGCGCCTCGGGTCCGGGCACGTACCCCATGGCGGGGGCGGCTCCGCCGCCCGAGAAGTTCACCCCGCGCTCGATACGGTCGAGGCGGGCCATGACGGACCGCTCGTCCCCGTAGGCGGCGGGCAACAGGACGCGGGCGCAGATGAGTTCGAGCTGGAGGCGCGGCGAGGTGGCCCCGCGCATCTCCGTCAGCCCTTCGTTGACGAGGTCGGCCGCGCGGCTCAGCTCGGCGGCGCCGAAGACCCCGGCCTGGGCCTGCATGCGCTCCACGACGTCGACCGGGGCGTCGATGAGCCCCTTCTCCACCGCGTCCGGGACGGCCGCCAGGATCACCAGGTCCCGCAGCCGCTCCAGCAGGTCGGCGACGAACCGCCGCGGGTCGTTGCCGCCTTCGATGACGGTGTCCACCACCTCGAAGGCGGCGGCGCCGTCCCCCGCCGCGAACGCCTCCACGACGGCGTCCAGCAGGGAGGCGTCCGTGTACCCGAGCAGCGAGGTCGCCATGGCGTACGTCACACCGTCCTCGGCGGAACCCGCGAGCAGCTGGTCCATCACGGACATGGAGTCACGCACGGACCCCGCGCCGGCCCGTACGACAAGAGGCAGCACGCCGTCCGCGACGGGGATCCCCTCCTGCCCGCAGACCTGGCCGAGGTATTCGCGCAGGGTGCCGGGCGGCACCAGCCGGAACGGGTAGTGGTGGGTCCGCGACCGGATCGTCCCGATGACCTTCTCGGGCTCGGTCGTGGCGAAGATGAACTTGAGGTGCTCCGGGGGCTCCTCGACGACCTTCAGCAGCGCGTTGAATCCGGCCGGCGTGACCATGTGGGCCTCGTCGATGATGTAGATCTTGTAACGACTGCTCGCGGGCCCGAAGAAGGCCTTTTCGCGCAGGTCACGGGCGTCGTCCACACCACCGTGCGAAGCCGCGTCGATCTCGATGACGTCGATGGACCCCCGGCCGCTGCGGGCGAGGTCCTGGCAGGACTGGCACTGGCCGCACGGGGTCGGGGTGGGGCCCTGCTCGCAGTTCAGGCAGCGGGCCAGGATGCGCGCGCTCGTCGTCTTGCCGCACCCGCGCGGACCGCTGAACAGGTACGCGTGATTGACCCGGTTGTTCCGCAGCGCCTGCGACAACGGGTCGGTGACATGCTCCTGCCCGATGACCTCGGCGAACGACTCCGGGCGATAGCGGCGGTACAGCGCGAGAGACGACACGTCTACGAGGTTATAGGCGCCCACTGACATCAAGGACCGCCCCGAGCGCATCCCGGGCGCGACCCCGGCGGCATCCGGTCCCCGGCGGACACGGCCACCGGCCCCTGGGCCGTCCGGGTGACCGCTCCGGAAACGCAAGCGCCCCCCACGCACCCGCCAGAGCCGACCTACCCTTGCTGCCTTCCGGCCCTGGGGGAGTTCAGTCAGATAGCGCCACGTGAGGGGCTCCGCAAAGAGTACAGGATCCGCGGGGCGGGGAACGAGTTCGCGAGCACTCCTCAACGTCTTGTATTGTTTGCCCCGGAGGATTCGCCTAGTGGCCTAGGGCGCACGCTTGGAAAGCGTGTTGGGGGCAACCCCTCACGAGTTCGAATCTCGTATCCTCCGCCAGTGCCTCACCGGGCACTAACGTCGAAGGGCCCCGCTGCTTGCAGCGGG
>NZ_JBHYXD010000208.1:0-2105 GCF_042751995.1 Streptomyces sp. NPDC059371
TACGAGTACGAGCGGGAAGGGCGCCTTCATGTGTCCGTGCCGCGTGTCCGTCTATACGACCAGGAAGGTGGCCGTCAGCAGGGCCATCCCCGTGCCCGCCATCAGCCAGGCCACGCGGGTCAGCCGCAGACCGCCCGCCACCACCACCGAGGCGAGCAGCAGGGCACCCCCGAGCGGGACCCAGGCGTAGAGCAGGCCGGCCGGTCCGCTGCGGACGACCTCGTCACTGCCGGGCTTCACCGTGACCGTGTACGTCCGGCCCTTCTCCACCGCCACCGACTCGTCGATGACGACATGGGTCCGTGCCCGCGATCCGGTCGACACCGGCGTGTACGGACCCGTACAGACGTCCCCCGAGCACGACCGCACCGCGATCGTGCCCTGCTCCCGGCCCTTGCCCAGCATCACGTGCTGCGCGGTGCCCCAGGAGGCCCACACGCCCGCGATCAGGATGAGCCCGGTGACCACGCCCATCGCCGCGAGCTGTCCGAAACGCAGCGCCGCGAACGCGCTCTGACGTGAGGTGACGGCACGCATGGCGGGGATCATTGGCCATGGCCGCGCGCTGGGTCAACCCCGGCGGGGGACAAGTCGGCAGTTGTACGAGTACGTCGACCACCGGACCCCGCCGCCCGGCCCGCGTGCGCGGTTCCCGGGGTCCTCACGGGCCGCGTCAGGAGTTGTACGTGCTCTGGGCCCGCTCCAGGCCCTCGATCACCAGACACTCCACCGCGTCCGCGGCCCGGTCGGCGAAGTAGTCCAGCTCCTTGCGCTCGGTGGACCCGAAGTCCTTCAGCACGAAGTCCGCGACCTGCATACGGCCCGGAGGACGCCCGATGCCGAACCGCACCCGGTGATAGTCCGCGCCCATCGCCTTCGTCATGGACTTCAGACCGTTGTGGCCGTTGTCGCCGCCGCCCAGCTTCAGCCGCAGCACGCCGTAGTCGATGTCGAGCTCGTCGTGGACCGCCACGATGTTCGCCGTCGGCACCTTGTAGAAGTCCCGCAGCGCGGTCACCGGGCCGCCCGACAGGTTCATGTACGACATCGGCTTGGCCAGGATCACCCGGCGGTTGGCCGGGCCGGGCGGTCCGATCCGCCCCTCGATCACCTGGGCCTGCGCCTTGCCCGCCCGCTTGAACTTCCCGCCGATCCGCCCGGCCAGCAGGTCGGCCACCATGAAGCCCACGTTGTGCCGGTTCATGGCGTACTCGGGGCCCGGGTTGCCGAGGCCCACGATCAGCCAGGGCGCGTTGGCGTCGGTCGTCACGTCCGTGTCTCCCATGTGTCCTTGATACGCGGCAGCCGCCGCTCCCGGCAGGAGCGGCGGCTGACACAGATGAAGTTTTCCCGGGGGATCAGGCCTCGGCGGCCGCGTCGCCCGCGGTCTCGCCGTCGGCGGCCGGCTCCTCGGCCTGCGCCGACAGGACCTGGATGACGACCGCGTCCTCGTCGATCGCCAGCGTGGTGCCCTTGGGGAGCTTGATGTCCTTGGCGTGGATGGAGGCACCGGCCTCCAGGCCCGCGATGGAGACGGTGACCGACTCCGGGATGTGGGTGGCCTCGGCCTCGACCGTCAGGGTGTTCAGCACGTTCTCGACGAGGAAGCTGCCCGGGGCCAGCTCGCCCTCGGTCTGCACGAAGACCTCGACGGTGACCTTCTCGCCGCGCTTCACGAGGATCAGGTCGACGTGGTCGAGGCTGCCCTTGATGGCGTCACGCTGGACGGCCTTCGGGATCGCCAGCTCGGTCTTGCCCTCGATGTCCAGGGTGAGCAGGACGTTCGGGGTACGCAGGGCGAGAAGCAGCTCGTGGCCCGGAAGCGTGATGTGGACCGGCTCGGTGCCGTGGCCGTAGACGACCGCGGGGACCTTGCTGTCACGGCGGATGCGGCGGGCGGCACCCTTGCCGAACTCGGTGCGGGTCTCGGCGGCGAGCTTGACCTCGGACATGTTCACTCCTCGTAGAACGTGGGGAAAGAGGTCACCCGGCCAAAACATCGGCCTGCTACGAAGAGCGCGTCGGCGGCGGCGCAGATGGTGCCACCGGTGTCGATCATGTCGTCGACGAGGACACAGACGCGGCCCTTCACGTCACCGACCACC
>NZ_JBHYXD010000209.1:0-2082 GCF_042751995.1 Streptomyces sp. NPDC059371
CCGGCCGGAAGCCCGCGGACGCCTACTTCTCGTCTAAGACGAGGTCCTCCGGAGGGCGGTTGAGCCGCACGGTGTCGCCGTTCGTGACGTCCACGATCGTGTCGAAGCCGGTCCACTGTCCGGTGGACAGGACGAACAGCCGGTCCTCGCGCTGCTCCAGGTAGGGCCGGAAGCCCTCCAGGGACGGGTTGCCGTCATTGAGCTGGAGGTAGTCCGCCAGCCGGCGGAAGAGCTTGGGCAGCAGCACCGCGGACTCGGTCAGTGTGGCCGGGCCCTCCACCTTCGCTCCGCTCTGGGTCTGGTCCGACGGCCACAGCCCGAGCCCGTCCTGGCGGGCCTGCCGCGCCGCCCCGGACAGCTCCCGCCGGAGGCCGACGAAGAGGTTGCGGTAGAACGTGGGGTAGGCCAGTCCTTCGGTGAGCTGATGATGGTTGGCGGTCTGCCGAAGGTGCTCGGCGGTGACGGTGACGAGCGTCCCACTGGCACCCGGGGCCTCGGTTCCGCGGCCCGCGAGAGCCACACAGCGCCCGTGGACGTCCGCGCTGCGCGTCAGGATGTAGCCGGGTACGGACTCGGGCGTACTGTGCCTGACGATTCCGTCGGCACCGCGCTCCACCTCCTCGAAACCCAGCCAGCCGAGCAGCGCCTCCGCGGCCCGACCGGCGTACGGCGCGGGCTGATGGAGTTCGGGCCCGTGCGGCGGCCGGTAGTGGGTCTCCAGGGTGTCGATGCCGTCCAGCCGGAGCTGGGCCCCGCCGGCCAGATTGCGGCGCACCTTCCGTCCTCGCAGCAGGTCCCACTCCCCGGGATCGTCCGGGACGAAGCGAACCGAGTCGCCGTCGGGGCTGGCCCCGACGATTCTGTACGACCCCTTGATCAGCAGCATCGGCATGCCGGTTCCCCCATCACTCGCAAGGCCCCTCCACGATGACCCGCACGGCGTCGCACGGCACCTCGGCGGAGCGCGATGGGTACCCGAAGTCATGCAATGAGCGGACCGTGGCACCGCGTCCGGCAGCACGCGGCCTACGACGCATGCTCACCGCGGAGACCCGGTACGGGCGGGGCTCCGGGGCCTCAGAACTCCTCGTGTGCCGTGGGGTCCCCGCCGAGGCGTCGTCGCGGGCGGTCGCCGACGGCCGTCATCTCGGCGGGGGACAGCTCGAATCCGAAGAGGTCGAGGTTCTCCCGTTGGCGCCCGGCGTCGGCGGACTTGGGGATGGGTACCGCGCCGAGCTGTGTGTGCCAGCGCAGCACGACCTGGCCGGGTGTGACGCCGTGTGCCTCGGCGATCTTTCCGATCCCGGGGTCGTCGAGGAGCCGGGAGCCACGGCCCAGGGGGCTCCAGCTCTCCGTGACGACGCCCTTGTCGGCGTGGAAGGCGCGCAACTCGTCCTGGGGAAGCAGGGGATGGAGCTCGATCTGGTTCACCGAGGGAAGCACTCCGGTCTCGGCCTCCAGCCGGCGGATGTGTTCGGCCGTGAAGTTCGAGACGCCGATCGCACGTACCAGCCCCGCGTCGCGGAGCTCGATCATCGCCTTCCACGATTCCACGTACTTGTCCACGCGGGGCAGGGGCCAGTGAATCAGGTAGAGATCGACGTAGGAGAGTCCGAGACGGCCGCGCGACTCCTCGAACGAGGCGAGCGTCTCCTCGTAACCGTGGTGCCTGCCCGGCAGTTTGGTGGTGACGACGATCTCCTCGCGAGGGACGCCGGATCGGATGACGCCCCGTCCGGTTCCGGTCTCGTTGCGGTAGTTGACCGCCGTGTCGACGAGCCGGTACCCCATGCCGAGCGCGTGGCTGACGGCCTCCTCGGCCTGTGCGTCGTCCATCGGCCAGGTGCCGAGGCCGACGGCCGGGATCTTCGTACCGTCATGGGCCGTGCGGTCCGGGATACTGATCACGAGGAACCCTTCCGAAGCTGCGAGAGGTACCCGCCCATCGTGCACGGCCACCGCCGTCGCGGCGACGCGGGCGCGCCGCCGCTCCCGCCCGACGGGGGCCGGGACCGAGTGCCGACATCACGCGACGCGTGTGGTGGGCGACTCGTGGGTGCGCCGGCCCGCTCGGCGTGCGAG
>NZ_JBHYXD010000210.1:0-1956 GCF_042751995.1 Streptomyces sp. NPDC059371
GTCCACCTCCCCGTGCCCAGCGCCCCCCCCCCCCCCCCCCGCCCACGCCCCGGGGGGGGCCGCGCCCCCCGGCGCCGCCCCCCCCCCGCCCACGTGTTTGCGCCGTGGTGTCCGGCGTCAGCTCTGCGGACGGTGAGGAGTGTCGTCGTCCTTGTCCTCGTCGTCCTCGTCGTCCTCGTCTTCTTCGTCGAGGCCGTCGAGGTCGTCGACGTCGTCCGTGATCCCGTCCGTGGTCACGGACTCGATCTCGTCGTCGTCTTCGTCCTCGTCGTCCTCGTCGTCGTCCTCGTCCGCGCCCTGGCGCTCGTCCTCGACGAGGGTCTCCGTCGCGGTCCCGGTCGTGTCCGCGGTCGCGGCCTCGCCGTCCTCGACGAGGGCGTCGACGAACTCGACGCCGTCCATCTCGGCGAGCCGGTCGGAGGCGTCCGTGCTGCTGTCCTTGTCGGACTCGACGGTCTTGGCGAACCACTCGCGTGCCTCGCCCTCGCGTCCGGCGGCGAGGAGTGCGTCGGCGTAGGCGTACCGCAGTCGGGCGGTCCAGGGCTGGACGGAGTTCGAGGCGAGCTCGGGACTCTGCAGGGTGACGATGGCGGCGTCGAGCTGACCCATGTCACGCCGGGCACCGGCCGCCACGAGCCGCATCTCGACCTGGCTCGCCTTGTCCAGCTTCTGGACCTCGGGCGCCCCGGCCATCTCCAGCGCCTTCTCGGGCCGGCCGAGACCGCGCTCGCAGTCCGCCATCACGGGCCACAGCTCCGCGCTGCCGGTCATACGGCGCGCGGCACGGAACTCGGCGAGCGCCTCGCTGAACTTCTGGTTCGCGTACGCGGCGAAGCCGGCGGCCTCGCGCACGGCGGCGACACGGGAGGCCAGCCGCAGGGCGATCCTCGAGTACGCGTACGCGGCCTCGGGGTCCTCGTCGATGAGCCGGGCGACCATCACCAGGTTGCGCGAGACCTCCTCGGCCAGGCCCTTGGGCAGGCTGAGGAGCTCCTGCCGCACGTCCTTGTCGATCTCCTCACCCGTGACCTCGTCCGGGATGGGCAGACGCTTGATCGGTTCGCGGTCCCGGTCCCGCTCGTCGCGGTAGCTGCCGCCACCGCGGCGGTCGTCGCCACCGCGGTCGTCGCGGCCGCGGAAGCCGCCGGGACGCCCGCCCCGGTCGTCCTGGCGCGGTCCACCACGGCGGTCGTCGCGTCCCCGGTCGTCACGGCCACGGAAGCCGCCGCCGCTGCCGCCCCGGCTGTCGTCGCGGCGGAAGCCACCGCGGTCGTCGTCACGGCGCGGGCCGCTGGGCCGCTCGTCACGACGGAAGTCGCCACGGTCGTCGCGGCGGAACGGGGGACGGTCACTGTCCCTGCGCTCGTCGCGGCGGAAGTCGCCACCGCCCCGGCTGTCGTCGCGGCGGAAGCCACCGCGGTCGTCGTCGCGACGCGGGCCGCTGGGCCGCTCGTCACGACGGAAGGAGGACGGACGGTCCGCGTCACGGCGGAAACCGCCACGGTCGTCGTCACGGCGCGGGCCGCTGGGCCGCTCGTCACGACGGAAGTCACCACGGTCGTCGCGACGGAAACCGCCGCCACTGCCGCCACCGCGATTGTCGTCGCGACGGAAGTCACCGGCACTGCCACCACGGTCGTCACGGCGGAAGCCGCCTCCGCTGCCGCCACGGTCACCGGCGCCGCGGTTGTCGTCACGGCGGAAACCGCCGGCACTGCCACCACGGTCGTCACGGCGGAAGCCGCCTCCGCTGCCGCCACGGTCACCGGCGCCGCGGTTGTCGTCACGACGGAAACCGCCGGCACTGCCACCACGGTCGTCGCGACGGAAGCCACCGCCGCTGCCGCCACCACGGTCATCACGACGGAAACCGCCGCTGCTGCCGCTGCTGCCGCCACGGTCGTCCCGGCGGCAAACCCCGAGGCGTCCCCCCACGGTAACCCCCCCGCGGGTTGA
>NZ_JBHYXD010000211.1:0-1946 GCF_042751995.1 Streptomyces sp. NPDC059371
GGGGCCCCGGCGCCGCCCCCCCCCCCCCCCCCCCGGCCCGTTGGCCGTCGCGGTCCCGGTCCGGTGGGGGTCGGGGCCGCGCCGGTACATCCGCCCGTCGCCGTCGGACGAGAGGTGGCCGTCGGTGGCGACGGGCATGTGATGTACCGGCGTGGCCCCTTCCGTACGTCGCCGGGTGCGGGTGCGTCGCGGTGACCCGTCCCCATTCCTCCGTGCCCGGCGCGACCCCACGCTGATGTCAGGGCCGCTGCGCGGCCTCGCGCTGATGCGGGATGGCGGACTCCAGGAAGCCCGCCCCGCCGGGCTGGAGCGCGACGGTCCGGGCGGGCGATGGAATCCGGATGCCCTCGTCCCGGTAGCGCTTGTGCAGGCGCTTGATGAACTCGTGCTTGATCCGGTACTGGTCGCTGAACTCGCCCACACCGAGGATCACGGTGAGACCGATGCGCGAGTCGCCGAAGGTGTGGAAGCGAACGGCGGGTTCGTGCTCCGGGACGGCGCCGTCGATCCCGGTCATCACCTGGGCGACGACCTCGTTCGTGACCCGCTCGACGTGGTCGAGGTCGCTGTCGTAGCCGACGCCGACCTGTACCAGCAGCGTCATCTTCTGCTCGGGCCGGGTGAAGTTGGTCATGTTGGTGCCCGAGAGCTGGGCGTTGGGGATGATGACCAGGTTGTTGGAGAGCTGACGGACCGTGGTGTTGCGCCAGTTGATGTCGACGACGTAGCCCTCCTCCCCGCTGCTCAGCCGGATGTAGTCGCCCGGCTGGATCGTCTTCGAGGCGAGGATGTGCACGCCCGCGAAGAGGTTGGCGAGGGTGTCCTGGAGCGCGAGCGCGACGGCGAGACCGCCCACCCCCAGGGCCGTCAGCAGGGGCGCGATCGAGATCCCCAGGGTCTGCAGGACGATCAGGAAGCCGATCGCCATCACCACGACCCGGGTGATGTTGACGAAGATGGTGGCCGAACCGGCGACGCCCGAGCGGGACTGGGTCACCGACTGGACCAGCCCGGTGATCAGCCGGGCCGCGGTGATGGTCGCGACCAGGATGAGCAGGACGGTCAGCGACCGGTTGACGGTCTTGCCGATCGGCGCGGTCAGCGGAAGCACCGCGGCCGCCGCGGCGACGCCTCCGGCCACCGCCGACCACGGCACGACGGTGCGCAGCGCGTCCACCATGACGTCGTCGCCGCTCCAGCGGGTGCGCTCGGCGTGCTTGCCCAGCCAGCGCAGCAGCATCCGGAGCAGGAACGCCGCCAGCAGCCCGGCCGCCACGGCTATTCCGGCGATCATCAGGTCGTCCAGGGTGACGGAGCGCTTCATCGGTGACCTCCTCGGAGAGCGGGACCGGGACCCGTACCGGGATGAGGGCCCGCGGGCCGAATGTGCTGTGTCGTCACTTGCCACCTGCTCGAATCAGGGAACGCGATCATGCCCGGACGGGCGTTCGCCATCGTCCGGGGAGACGGCTCATCCTGCCCCATCCCCCTGCCTCTCCGTCACCATCCCTACGGGAGACAGCCCTTGACGCCCCGATCCGGCCACCCCGCAGCCGCAGCCGGAATCCGGCGCGAGGGGCCGTGCCGGTACGCCACACACCCCCGTCGCCACCGACGGTCACCTCTCGCCACCGCGTACCCGCAGCCGGAATTCGGCGCGAGGGGCCGTGCCGGTACATCACGCACCCCTGCCGCCACCGACGGTCACCTCTCGCCACCGCGTACCCGCAGCCGGAATCCGGCGCGAGGGGCCGTGCCGGTACATCACACACCCCCGTCGCCACCGACGGTCACCTCTCGCCACCGCGCACCCGCAGCCGGAATCCGGCGCGAGGGGCCGTGCCGGTACGCCACACACCCCCGTCGCCACCGACGGTCACCTCTCGCCACCGCGCACCCGCAGCCGGAATCCGGCGCGAGGGGCCGTGCCGGTACGCCACACACCC
>NZ_JBHYXD010000212.1:0-1781 GCF_042751995.1 Streptomyces sp. NPDC059371
GGTCCCGGGCAGACCGGCGGCCCGGGGGGGCCGCGCCCCCCCCGGCCCCCCCGCCGGCGGGCCCCCCCCCCCCGTCCGTCACGGGACCGTGGCTCAGTGAGCCTCGTCGTCCTCGTGCATGTCGGCGGCCTCGACCTCTTCACGGGTGACGCCCAGCAGATAGAGGACCGTGTCGAGGAACGGGAAGTTCACCGCGGTGTGCGCGGCCTGCCGTACGACCGGCTTCGCGTTGAACGCGACCCCGAGTCCGGCGGCGTTGAGCATGTCGAGGTCGTTGGCGCCGTCGCCGATCGCCACGGTCTGGGCCAGCGGGATCTCGGCCTCGGCGGCGAAACGGCGCAGCAGCCGCGCCTTGCCCGCCCGGTCCACGATCTCGCCGGTGACCCGGCCGGTCAGCTTTCCGTCGACGATCTCCAGCGTGTTGGCCTGGGCGAAGTCGAGCCCGAGCCGCTCCTTCAGATCGTCGGTGACCTGGGTGAACCCGCCGGAGACGACACCGACTTGGAAGCCGAGCCGCTTCAGCGTACGGATCAGGGTGCGCGCGCCCGGCGTCAGCCGCACCTCGTCGCGCACTTTCTGCACCACCGACGCGTCCAGCCCTTCGAGGAGCGCCACGCGCGCGTGCAGGGACTGCTCGAAGTCGAGCTCACCTCGCATCGCGGCCGCCGTGACCTCGGCGACCTCGGCCTCGCACCCGGCGTGCGCGGCGAAGAG
The DNA here is from genome assembly GCF_042751995.1 of Streptomyces sp. NPDC059371. Classification (NCBI taxonomy): domain Bacteria; kingdom Bacillati; phylum Actinomycetota; class Actinomycetes; order Kitasatosporales; family Streptomycetaceae; genus Streptomyces; species Streptomyces sp. NPDC059371. The sequence continues at coordinate 715 of NZ_JBHYXD010000212.1, forward strand.
CTCGATCACCTCGTCCTGGATGAGCGTGGAGTCCACGTCCATCACGACGAGACGCTGGGCCCGCCGGTGCAGGCCCGCGGCCACGACCGCGATGTCGACACCGAGTGCCGACGCCTCGGTCACCAGCGCGGTGCGCAGTTCCTCGGTCTCCGTGCCGGACACCGCGAACTCGACCGCGGTCACCGGGTACTTGGCCAGCCGGAAGATGCGGTCGATGTTTCCGCCGGTCTTCGTGATCCGCGCGGCGATGGCGGCCGTCGACTCCGCGGTGAGCGGGTGTCCGAGCACCGTGACCAGCGAACGTCCCAGGCCGCGCGGGCGGTTGTCGCCGAGGCCGGAGATGATCTCCGCCTGCATCTTCATCGACTCCGCCCAACTGTGGACGGTCGACCGAAGATCACCTTCGAGGCCTCCGGGCGGCTCGGTCACGAGCGCGCACAGCACGATCCGGCCCCGGGTGACGACCTGCTCGATGTCGACCACGTCGACGGAGTAGGCGGCGAGGGTGTCGAAGAGTCCGGCGGTGATGCCCGGCCGGTCCTTGCCGAAGATCTTGACAAGAAGAGTGGGCACATCAGGGGTATGTGAAGCGCTCATGGTATTTCCCACCGTATCCGGCACCCAGTGCCTCCCGCCCGCCCGGTCCGCCTAGCGGACACGGAACACTGGGTGACACCCCGGCGCCCCCCGAGTGACCAACACCCACCCACTGCCCCGGAACGCCCCCCTCGCCCCCCACCCCTGCTTCACGGCCCGCCGCACCAGCAAGCTTCTTTCGCCCCCTCCGCCCCTACCCGACCCGAACCTGGGGCTCCGCCCCAGACCCCGCTCCTCAAACGCCGGAGGGGCTGACTGCTCCCGGCCGGGGCTGAAAAACCTTGGCCGGCCGGGGCTGTGACCGACTGGATCTCGCACCCGCCGTCGGGAGCGCACCGTCGGGGACGGGCCGGTACATCAAATGCCCGCAGGCCGGACGGATCGGAACCCACCCGCACTGGTAGGTGCCGCTGGGATCCGTTCGGATGCGGGCGGATGTACCGGCGCGGCCCCCCCCCCCCCCCCCCCCC
>NZ_JBHYXD010000213.1:0-1749 GCF_042751995.1 Streptomyces sp. NPDC059371
CCGGCGCCAGGCCCTGGGTGGTGTCCGCGAAGCCGCGCCTGCCCGGCGACGCGACTTCGCGGCCACGACCTAGCGCAGCCAGGGCAGATCCGCGCCCGCGTCCTTCGGCTGGAGGCCCTCGGCGATGATGCGCATGGCCTCGCCGAGGGCTGTCCGCTGGTCCGGGCCGAGCCGGTCGAACAGGGCCTGGCGTACGGCGGCGACATGGCCGGGCGCGGTGCGCTTGAGCACCTCGTGACCCTCGTCGGTCAGGACGGCGAACTGGCCCCGCTTGTCGGACGGGCAGTCCTCGCGGCGTACCCAGCCGTTCTTCTCCAGCCGCGCGACGGCGTGCGAGAGCCGTGAGCGGGTGATCTTCGCGTTCATGGCCAGCTCCGTCATCCGCAGCCGGCGGTGCGGGGCCTCGCCGAGCTGGACGAGCAGGCCGTAGTAGATGTGCGGCATGCCCGCGTCGCGCTGGAGCTGACGGTCGAGGTGGTCTTCCAGGAGGGTCGTGGCGTGCATGTACGCACGCCAGATGCGCTGTTCCTCGTCGGTGAGCCAGCGCGGCTCTTCAGCGGGAGCGGGTGCCGTGTTCATGTACTCCACTGTACGAGCCTCTTCTTGAAACTTAAACAAAGCACCCGTAGTCTTGACTGAGAACTTGAGACTTTAAGTAACTGCTTCAAAGATCAAGCAGTGCCGCCGTACGATGTAACTCTCTGGAGGGAGCAGCCATGTCAGCCGCCACCGAGGAGCGCCCCGCGCCGGAGCGCATGCCCGCCCTCTATCTCAGCCATGGTGCGCCGCCGCTCGCCGACGACCCGGTCTGGCCCGGCCAGCTCGCCGCCTGGTCCGCCGGTCTGCCCCGCCCCAAGGCGATCCTCATGGTCTCGGCCCACTGGGAGGAGGCCCCGCTCGCCCTCGGCGCGATCGAGACGGTCCCTCTCGTCTACGACTTCTGGGGCTTCCCCGAGCACTACTACCAGGTGACGTACGCGGCCCCCGGCGCTCCCGAACTCGCCGAGTCCGTACGGAAGCTGCTGCGCGCGCCCGGTACGCCGGTGCAGGACATCCCGGACCGGGGACTCGACCACGGCGCGTACGTCCCCCTCAAGGAGATGTTCCCCGAGGCTGACATCCCGGTGCTCCAGATCTCCATGCCGACGCTCGACCCGGTCCGGCTCTTCGAGATCGGACGGAAGCTGGCGCCGCTGCGCGACGAGGGCGTGCTGATCGTCGGCTCCGGCTTCTTCACCCACAATCTCGCGGCCCTCAGGCACACCGGCGGGGGAGTTCCCGCCTGGTCGAGCGAGTTCGACGACTGGGGGCACCGCGCGCTGGAGGCCGGTGACGTGGACGCGCTGCTCGACTTCGAGCGCAAGTCCCCGGCGGGCCGCCTGGCCCACCCGCGCACCGAGCACTTCGCCCCGCTCTTCGTGACCATGGGCGCGGCGGACGCCGTCGGGGGGCTCGGCGGGCAGCGGTCCGTGATCGACGGATTCTGGCTGGGAATGGCCAAGCGGTCGGTGCAGTTCGGCTGAGTGTGCGGACGGCCCCGGGGTCGCGGTTGGCTCGGCTCCAGGGCGTTCGGAGGGCGGCCCTGCCCGTCGGCGGGCTCGCCCCCGGGCATCCCGGTCGTGCCCTGCCCCGCGTCCGGCCGCATGATCCGAACGACAGGCCCTAGGTCGTGTCCGCAAAGTCTCGCCTGCCCGGCGACGCCTGGCACGCTCCCCCAAGCTCTTCGAGCAGGGGGGACCCCCACTCGCC
>NZ_JBHYXD010000214.1:0-1711 GCF_042751995.1 Streptomyces sp. NPDC059371
GCCTAATGGGAGGCGAAGGCCGGCGGGAGTTGGCCTTCGTGGGCGCGAGCCGAGCCTTTGAATACGCCCGGGCCTGAGAGCTCTGTTGACAAGACGAGGCTGGCTCACGCCCAGCAGTCCGAACGGGAGTGTTCGAAATCAGGTGCGGTTCGTTCTGCATGAGCCGCAAAGACGTCCGGTTACTGCGGGACAGTCCGGCTGCGGCTCTGAGTGGGTTGGCTGTTCGTAGTCCGAGCCGGTTGCGCGGATCACCTCTCAGCTCTGCCTTGAGCTTTCAGCTCTGACGCGGACCGAGGGCCGCGTGACTCGCTGGGGTTGCGAACGGCTGGTGGGATGACGTGCCTTGAGCACTTCCATTAGGGAGCACGCGCACCCTGCAAAGGCTCTGACCTGGGAAGAGAGTCGTCACGAAGGAGGGCTGGATGGAGATCGCCGGGTTACCGACGCCAGTGTTCTGCGGGGTGGACTGGGCCGAAGATCACCACGACGTCGCACTTGTCGATGCGGGTGGACAACAGCTCGCCAAGATGCGGATCAGCGACGATGCCGCGGGGTTTGCACAGCTCATGGCCCTGCTGGCCGAGCACGGCGACAGCGAGGAAACGCCTATTCCGGTGGCGATCGAGACGTCACGCGGACTGCTTGTCGCCTGTCTGCGGGCCACCGGCCGACCGGTCTTCGCAATCAATCCGCTGGCGGTCGCCCGCTACCGGGACCGGCACTCCGTCGCCCGCAAGAAGTCGGACGCCGTCGACGCCGCTGCCCTGGCCAACATCCTGCGAACCGACATGGCCGCCCACCGCCCACTGCCGGCGGACTCCGAGCTCGTCCAGGCCATCGCCGTGCTCGCCCGGGCCCAGCAGGACGCTGTCTGGGCCCGCGGCCAGGCCCACAACAAGCTTCGTTCCCAGCTCAGAGAGTTCTATCCGGCGATCCTCGACGCCTTCGCCCAACACAAGCACGGCCTGCGCTCAAGGGAAGCCCGCAGCATCCTGGCCGCAGCACCGACCCCCGCCATGGCCGCGAAGCTGACCCGGAGGCGTCTGCAGTCTCTGCTCAAGCAGGCTGGCCGCGTCCGCGGCATCCAGGGCGAAGCCGAACGGCTCCACGAGGTCTTCAGTCGCGACCACCTCCACCAGCTCCCGCAGGTCGAGGCGGCTCTCGGGCATCAGACTTCCGCTCTGCTCAGGCAGCTGGACACCGCCTGCGACAACGCCGACCAGCTCGAAGAAGCCGTCACGCAGGCCTTCGAGGAACATCCGGACGCGCCGGTCATCCGCAGCTTTCCGGGTCTCGCCGCACTGACCGGCGCCCGGGTCCTGGCGGAGATCGGCGACGACCGCACCCGCTTCGCCACCGCCAGCTCCCTCAAGGCCTACGCGGGAAGCGCCCCGGTCACCAGGGCCAGCGGCAAGAGCTGCAGGGTCATGAGCCGGAAGGTCAAGAACCAGAGACTGGCCGCCGTCGGCTACGTCTGGGCATTCGGCGCTCTCACCAGGTCGCCCGGCGCCAGAGCCCACTACGACCGCCGACGAGCAGCCGGCGACCGTCACGTCGCAGCACAGCGGAACCTCTTCAACCGCTTCATGGGCATGCTGTTCCACTGCCTCCAGAACGGTCACGCCTACGACGAAGCAGTCGCTTTCCCACAGGCCTCAGCAGACCTCAAGGCAGCGGCGGCTTGACGCTTATCGGCGTGGGATGTCTTGTC
>NZ_JBHYXD010000215.1:0-1664 GCF_042751995.1 Streptomyces sp. NPDC059371
CGCCACTCTTCGGCAGCCAGCCCCGTCGCCCGTCCTGCGTCTGCTCTGGCTTGGAACCCCACTGCCGAACCTCCCGGTACGCGCGCCCGCAGCCGACGCCTTTACCGAGGTACTGCTCACTGACTTCACTGCTGAGCACTGCACTTGCGGGTACTGCCACTGCATCAACTGCGGTTCTGCTCACGGTGGCCCCTGATCACTGCGGGCCACCCGGTCCGGTCGTCAGCCCCGTCGCCGTCCTGCAACCACCCTGGCTTCGAAACTCCACCACCGCACCGTCCTGCGCACTGCAACTGAATGTACTGCTCCCGGCAGTTCGTGCCTGCCAGGCCCTGCTGTCCCTCTGGGCTACGAGAGAAACCATAGCCACGCCACCGCCCAATGTCTACTCTGCCCAACATAGATTTTCGCGTGTCCGACGGAGAGGTAGTCGGCCTCGAACAGCTACGACAAGAGGAGCAAAGCCGTCACTGCCGGGTCAGCGGGCCGCAGGCCAGGGCGCAGGTGCCGCGCAGACGAACGGCGATGACGATGCAGGGGACCAGGGGACCCGATGGACACGAAGAGCGTCAGCGTCGCAACCGTCCGCTCACAGCATCCGCAGCCGACACGCACGTGAGCGCCCGGCGCTTCCTCGATGACCTCGCACCGGCGATCACGGAAAAGGCTGTCGAACCCGTGGTCCTGGTCGTCTGGGATCTCGTCACCAATGCCCTGCGCACGGCGGCGGAATCTGCACCCTGGACCTGACCGCACACACGGACACATCGAGGTGGCCGTGCATGACCGCAGTCCGTGGACGCCGCGCATGCGCACCCGACCTGAACGGCGGCCTCCGTCATGATCAAATGGTCAGCGGCGGCCCGCTCAGTGCGGACCGTCATACCGGCGGTGCACAGACTCTTCCTCGGCAACAGACGTCTCCAGGCCTTGAGCTCACACTGGCGCCGCCCCGGCACCCCTGCATCACCCCCGAACCGCGGATGGCGGCACACGCCGCGGCAACGAAGGGCGCAGTGACTCCCGAACTCATCAGCCTCGATCAAGCCGCGACACGCGAAGTGACCCCGGGGCGTCGACGAACCGACCCGCTCCCGCGTGGACCTCGGTACGGCGGGAGATACTTTCGACGAGGGGCGCCCTCGGGTGGGCGGCGCAAACGGCTGCGGGGCCGGACAGCACGAATCCCGGCAGCCAGCTGGCTGCCGGGATCAGGAGTGATGCGCCTACTTGGGCTTGATGGCGTCCTTGGCCTTCTCCTTGGCCGCGCGCAGGTCGCCCTTGGACTCCTCGGCCTGTCCCTTGGCCTTCAGGGACTCGTTGCCGACCGCTGCGCCGACGACCTTCTTGACCTTGCCCTTGGCCTGCTCGCCCTTAGCCCGAGCCTTCTCGTCCGCAGCCACAACCACTCACTCCCTGTCTCACTCGAAATAGGTTCGCCCCCCATGTCACCCCAGACGCCACCGTTAAACCGGAAGGCTGCCGCACAGACGCTCCGAGCTGCGGGCGCTCCAAGAGTTGAATTGGATCCGCAAGAGTGAAGATCGATCCGCAGGGCACACGAGGGCTCGGAGGTTGATAACTATGGTTCCTATTCTTCTTGTTCTTCTGCTCGCCCTGATCCTCTTCGGTGCCGGTTTCGCGCTGAAGGCCCTGTGGTGGAT
>NZ_JBHYXD010000216.1:0-1484 GCF_042751995.1 Streptomyces sp. NPDC059371
GGGCGCGGTGGGGGGGGGGGGGGGGGTGGGGGGCGAGGGCCCCCCCCCCCCCCCCACGTCCCCTTCCGTGCGATGCCGACTGCGGGTGATTTGTGGTGGCGGTCCCGTCCCCGGCCGGAGGAAGAGTCTCAGCCCCTCCGGCGATTGAGGAGCCGAGTCTGGGGTGGAGCCCCAGGTGTGATGGAGGTCCCGCTGGTCGAGCGAAGGCGAGACCTTGGGGGAGGGTAGGGGTGGAGGGGTGAGAATTCTTCGCCCGGTCTCACTCCCCTCGTTGTGGGCGGGGGTGCCCCGGAGTGTGGGTGTGTGGCGGGGCGAGTGGCGCTGGGCGGGGTTGTTTTGTATGTTGTAGGAACAAAGTGGTTCCCGTCCGCATCTCCCTGACCGGCGGGCGGGGCCGCCTTGTTTCCCGGGGGTGTATTGGTCCCCCTACCTGTGCTTTGGAGCATCGATGACGACGGCCACCACCGTTCTGACCGCCCGTGCCCTCCTGCTCGACATGGACGGGACCCTCGTCAACTCGGATGTCGTCGTCGAGCGCTGCTGGCGCGGCTGGGCCGACCGGCACGGGCTGGACGGCGACGAGGTCATGAAGGTCGTCCACGGCCGGCAGGGGTACGCCTCGATGGCGGTGCTGTTGCCGGACCGTCCCATGGACCAGAACTACGCGGACAACGCGCGGATGCTGGCCGAGGAGACCGCCGACATGGAGGGCGTTGTCGCGATCCCGGGTGCGCCGGAGTTCCTCGCCTCCCTCGCGGGAGTGCCGCACGCCCTCGTCACCTCGGCGGATGTGGCGCTGTCCAGTGGACGGATGGCCGCCGCGGGGCTCGGGCTTCCCGATGTCCGGGTCACCGCCGAGTCCGTCGGTGCCAGCAAGCCCGATCCCGAGGGGTTTCTCAAGGGCGCGGCCGAGCTGGGGATCGCGCCTGAGGACTGTGTTGTCTTCGAGGACTCCGGGGCGGGGATCGCTGCGGGGCGGGCGGCTGGGATGCGGGTCGTGGGTGTCGGCCCTCGGGCCGGGTTCCATGGGCCGGATGTGCTCGTTCGTGATCTGACCGAGGTGCGGGTCGAGGTCGTCGGAGACGGAACCGTCCGGCTTCACATCGGCTGACGGGGGGTGGATCCCCTCCCGACGGAGGGGGATCCTTCCGGGGGAACGGATCCCTCCGGGGGTGGGTCGACAGGAGTGGGTCGACGGGAGTGGGGCTGGGCCGAGGGTTTTCGCCCCCTCCGCCCCTACCCTCCCCCAAGGTCTCGGCTTCGCTCGACCAGGGGGGACCCCCATCACCCCTGGGGCTCCGCCCCAGGCCCCGCTCCTCAAACGCCGGAGGGGCTGAAACTGCTGCCCGGGACTGAAATGTGGACCGGCCACCACGACGCACCCGCAGCCGGAATGCGGCGCGAGGGGCCGTGCCGGTACATCGATGCCCGTCGCCACCGACGCCCACCCCTCACCCAACGGCGACGGGCTGATGCACCGGCAC
>NZ_JBHYXD010000217.1:0-1319 GCF_042751995.1 Streptomyces sp. NPDC059371
AGCTCACCCTGCACCGTCCAAGAAGTCCTTCATCAGCTCGCTGAGTTCGAACGCCCTCTTGTGCGTACTTCTGTTCGCCTGCCTCCGGGCGGCGTCGGCGGACAAACCACGGGCAGGAGAAATGGTGCAGTCTTCGCGAAACGTGATGGGAACACTCTTCGTGGGTGGTGCTCTGACCCTAACTCTGGCAGCCCTCGCCTACCCGGCGATGCTCGGCCTGGACAACGCCTCGACGTCGACCGACCGCATCATCGCCAACACGCAATGGGGACCGCTGACAGAGAGCGAACGCGACTTCGTGGTCAAGGTACGCGCAGCCGGCCTGTGGGAGCACCCGCTCGGCTTGATCGGCCTGCAAAAGGGGCAGAGCAAGGCCGTCAAGACCGCCAGCCAGCACCTCGTCGACGGGCATGCAGCCCTCGACGCCAGCTGCCGCAAGATCGCGCCGATGCTGAACATCACGCTGCCCAACGTGGCCAGCCCTCAGCAGGAGGGCTTCGTCACCCAGCTGAAGGCCGAGTCGGGGCGGCAGTTCGACACCGACTTCGCCAACATCCTGCGGATGACCCACGGCTCCATCTTCAACGCGATCGCCAAGATCCGCTCGACCACCAAGAACACGCTGGTCCGCGCCCTGGCCGACCAGGCGAACAACACAGTGCTCGACCACATCACCGTGATGGAGAAGACCGGCCTCGTCGACTTCGACACCACCGTCTTCAACCAGACCACCCCGCCCAAGCTGCCCAAGACCGACATGACCCCGCCGGCGCCGGTGCCCGGTCAGCCCCAGGTCGTCCTCAATCCACCGCCCAACCCCACCTCCACACCCGTCGACCTGAGCGCCGCCCTCAACGGAACGGCGACAAACGGCGGGTAGTCGGCGGACCAGCCCCGTGGTCGTATGCGCGGGTTGGCTCACACGCTGATGCAGCGCAGGCGGGTGTCGTCGCGGTGCAGGCCCGGGTGGACGAGGGTCTTTAAAGTGCCTTCCAACGGGCGGGGGTTGACCGGGACCTATCCGGTGGCTGGAGTTTGGACAGCGATCTGCAGTGCCTTGAACCGTCGCAGACATGCCACAACAGCAACCAGGCGCGCACCAGGTGCAGGCGCTGTGCCTGCCGGTCACCTCCGGGGGCGGGCAGCCTCGGCGAACGCAACGCCGCTGTCTGTCCCCGGAGGTGGCCGGGACAGGCGATGTTGGTCGTGGCTTGCAGGCGGTCGCCTCGACGTGGAGAGGCGACCGCCTGGTTCTGCCGGAGCTGACCACAGCGGCAGAGAGCCGCCCTCGCCAGGTCTGGGGGCGAGGGCGGCGTGAC